>JANYBF010000590.1 GCA_025360895.1 Verrucomicrobiota bacterium | reverse complement strand
GGGTGATCAACTCGGTGCCCGCCACGTCGCGGAAGCTGGTGGCCGTTTCGCCGCCGCTGTTTTGCACGGACAGAAACAGTTCGGAATAAAATGGCGTGGGTGCAAGCCACGAAATCTGCGCGCCGGGATTGCGCAAACCGTCCGGTCCCAGGAATCGGCCAATGACCAACGGCTGATCCACGAAGTCCCACGCATGCGGATGGGTCGGATTGATCCGACCGAATTGCGTGAAGTACTGCCCGGCCTTTACCTGGAGATTCCACGGCAGCGAAATGGTTTCCAGATACGCTTCTTCGGCCTCAACGCTCGTCGCGCCGTCGGGATTGATTTGCAGCACGATGTTGGCCTGGCCTTTGAAGTACGGATCCACCTTGCCATCCAGCGTCATCTCCAGATTTTGAACAGTGAAGCCGTTCTGCTTGGGATCGTGCCCCCCATATTCGAGCGCCTCGACATTTTGCGCCGTGGAACCACCAACCGCGAACAAGCCATCGAAGCTCATGTTGAGGTACGAGGCCCCACTCCGCGCCACGGTGAGCGGTTGCGCCGGCGACCACGGCGCCTTCTCAAGAGCCGGGGTGGACACGGTCGCAACCGGTTGATTGGTCGCCAAATCCACGGCCAGTTGCGTTTCCAGTTTCTTTTGCTCGGTCGCAGTCGTCTGCTGCTGGATTACTTCATTCAACTGCTTGGTCAACGCCTCGATTTGCTCCCGCTGGGCGCGCTGCACCTTTTCAAAGTTTTCCTGCATCTGCTCCAGTTGCCGCTTCAACTGGTTCATTTGATTGGTTTCCTGCGCCCGGACCGTACGTTGCGGCGCCATTACCAGCGCGAAAACCAAAACGGTCATTCCCATCATTTTCCAAGAATTCATAAAATTTCATAGTAACGGCGTCCACACGACGCGGTACGCCAAAGATTAAATACCCAACGGGAAAAGCCGGCTCGTTAAGAGCCAGTGACGAATTACAGGGAAGGGACGGAAGCTGGCGGACCGCGACTGGAAGCCACGGAGCCATCAACCGGCTGCGGCATCGCCGATTCAACGTGGGGAAGGGTCCATGCAAAGAAAATCGTCACCGCCGCCTGGGGCAAAGTCGAAGCCGGAGCATCCATGTGACCCCGGACCACCGAGCAAATGGCGCACGGACTTTGGCCATCCGTCGAACTGCCGTGGAACTGGTGATGCAAGCTTTCGCTCGACGCGACCAGCGCCAGCAGCAAGACCAACCCCGCCATCAAACCCGCGAGCACGGGCTTGAGCCAGACGACCTGTCGCTTGGGCAGCGGTTGCATCACCGCTGATTTCAGCAGAGCCGGTGCCGGTTGACAACCTTTTTCCCGCAGAATCAATCTCCAACCTTGCCCATCCGGTCTCGCTCTGAAATAACCCCGTCATGCAGTCGCATTTTGAACCCACCGACCCGGAACGCTTCGCCGCCGCCCTCCGGCGGTTCGACGAGGAAAACGCCCGCGACCCAAATGTGGAAATCGCCGACGAGGCGACCCATCCGCGCGAATTGATCTATGCCCAATGCCTCACCGACTGGGTGCTCAAACTCAGCCCCAATGCCACTGAACCTTTGCGCCTGGCCGCCCGTTGCCAGCACATCGCCCGCTGGCTGATCCCGCGCGACTCATATCCGATGACGCGCCCGGGTTATCTGCAATGGCGCGCGGACTTGAAGAAATTCCACGCACAGAAGGCGGGCGAGATTCTCCGTGAGGTGGGTTATGACGATGACACCATCCGCCGGGTACAGGAGTTAAACCTGAAAAAGAATTTCCCCTACGACCCCGAGAGCCGCGTCCTGGAAGACGCCCTCTGCCTCGTGTTTCTCGAACGGCAGTTCGCCGCCTTGGCCGTGAAATCGGACGACGCCAAGATGATCAACGCGCTGCAAAAATCGTGGAAGAAGATGACACCAGCCGCCCACGCCGAGGCACTGAAGCTAAAGTACGGCGTCCGCGAGCAATCGCTCATCGAACGCGCACTGGCTGTAACCAAAATGCCCGAACGCGACCATGAAACGGCTAATCTCATTGAACTTTGAATCCAGCAGGACTGCTGGCAATCTGTTGGGGAGACGATCGAACGTGTGAACATCAAGAATACCATCGCGGCGATAAACCAGATGCAGGCTGACGGCATCATTGAACGCTACGCCATCGGCGGCGCGGTGGGCGCAACCTTCTATCTTGAACCCGTCGCCACCCTCGATGTGGACATCTTCATCAACTTCCGGCCTGACAGCGGGCAACTGATCGCCAGTCCGCAGCCGATCTTCGACTACCTCAAGCTGCGG
>JANYBF010000576.1 GCA_025360895.1 Verrucomicrobiota bacterium | reverse complement strand
ACGGACGCCTATCTCCTGACGAGCGGCGTGGGTCTGGCCCTGGGCCGGTTTCTCACCGCCGCGGAAGCCGAAGGCGGCCGACCGGTTTGCGTCATCGGCAGCCAGGTGGCAACCAATCTATTTCTCCACGAGTCGCCCTTGGGCAACCGTATCACCGTCGGCCCGCGCACCTTCGAAGTCGTGGGCGTATTGGAAACCCAGGGCAGCATGCTCGGCATGTCCAGCCTCGACAATCGGGTGATTATTCCGCTCCAACAATTCACCACCTGGATTTGGAACAACCCGGACCTGGCGATCGCCGTCAAGGTTAAGGACGTGGTTCAGTTGGAAGATGCGCGGGAAGAACTACGCCATGTGATGCGCCGCATCCGCCACGTCGCACCGGGCCAACCGGATGACTTTGCCATCAACCAACAGGATCAATTTGTGGAAATGTTTCATCGCGTGGCGGGAACGATCGGCGCCATTGGGCTGTTCATCACCGGACTGTCGCTCTTTGTCGGCGGCATCGGGATCATGAATATCATGTTCGTTTCGGTGGCCGAACGGACGCGCGAAATCGGGATCCGCAAAGCCATCGGCGCCAAACGGCGGACCATTCTACTGCAATTTCTCATTGAAGCCGCGAGCATCTGCCTGCTTGGCGGACTCATCGGCCTGGCCATCGCCTGGCCGATCACCCTCGTGATCCAAAAATTTCTGCCCGCGACCATGTCGTTGACTGTCGTCAGCATTGCCCTCCTGGTTTCACTGGTGACCGGCGTGCTTTCGGGCTTTTTCCCGGCGTGGCGCGCGGCCCGAATGAACCCCGTGGATGCGTTGCGCGCCGAATGAAAACCCACCGCCTAACCCTGTTGCTGGCCGAAGTTCGGGAGAGTTTTTCGATGGCCATGGCGGCGCTGACCGCGCACAAACTGCGTTCGGCCCTCACGTTGCTCGGCGTGCTGGTGGGCGTGTTCTCAATCATCGTCACCATGACCGCCATGCGCGTACTCAAGGCGAACGTCGAACGCGAGATCAGCCAGTTGGGTGCGCAAACCTTCGCGGTGAAGAAATGGCCCGGGATTTATTTCGGCGGGCCGGACGGGTTTGAAAAATACTGGCGCCGCAAAAACATCACGCTGGCGCAGGGAAAGCTGGTTGAGGAAAAAGCCACTCTCGCGGAAAGCGTTGGGGTCGAGGGCAATTTTTGGGGTGGCGAGGTCGAGACGCGCTTCGCCAAAACACCGCCCTCGGTGCAGTTGCTCGGCGAAACCCCCGGCAGTTTTCCGGCGCGCGGCTGGAGTGTTGACGAAGGCCGCGGTTTGAGCGGGACGGACGTGGACAACGCCCGGGATGTTTGCGTGCTGGGCAACGCGCTGGCCAAAACCGTTTTTCCGTTCGGCACGGCGGTCGGTGAACGCCTTAAAATTAACGGCTTCAACTACGCCGTCATCGGTGTACTCGCGGCCAAGGGCGGTTCGCTTGGTGGCGAGCAGGATAATTTCGCTGTCGTGCCCGTCACCACCGCATTGAACCGCTCGGGCCGCTGGACCCGGAGCCTGACCATTCTGGTGCAGGCCAAAGACGCCGCGAGTTACGAAGACACCACCGAACAAGTGCGGGGCATAATGCGTGTGGCCCGCAAAGTTCCACCCGGCATCGAAGATGACTTCGAACTTTTCTCCAACAACTCGCTGATCGGCCAGTTTGACTCCTTCACGATGGCCGTGCGCATTGGCGTGTCCGTCGTGAGTTCGATTGCGCTCATCGCCGCGGGCATCGGCATCATGAACATCATGCTTGTTTCCGTCACCGAACGGACGCGCGAGATCGGCATTCGACGCGCGATCGGCGCAAAGAAGCGGAATATCATGACGCAATTCATCATGGAGGCTGTGGTCCTCTGCGAAGTCGGTGGCGCGATCGGCGTCGGCTTGGGAATTCTCGGCGGCAACGCCGTCGCGTACTTCATGAAAATGCCACCAGCGATCCCATTCGACTGGATTGCGATCGGCTTGGTGATTTGTTCGATTGTGGGCATCGTCTTCGGCACCTACCCGGCCTACAAGGCGGCGAATCTCGATCCCATCGAATCGTTGCGCTACGAGTAGTTCAACGCAAAAGCCCGGGGAAATTCCTTTGCGCTTGGCTTTGGACTTCTCCTCGTTTCCTGAAATTCCCCTTCTGGCTCACGCCTCCAGCTTCGCGTCCATTGTGATGTCTGCCTTGAGCAGGCGAGAGATGGGGCAACCGGCCTTCGCCGCGTTCGCGATTTCCAACACTTTGGCTTTGTCCACGCCGGGAATTTTTGCCGTCACATCCAGATGCGATTGCGTCACCGTGAAACCGGCGTCCGTCTTCTCCATCGTGATGGTGGCCGTGGTATGGATGGCTTCGGGCGTGATGCCAGCCTTGCCCAGCTCCGCCGAGAACGCCATCGAGAAACAGCCCGCGTGGGCCGCCGCGATGAGTTCCTCGGGATTGGTGCCGACGCCGTTCTCGAAGCGGGTGCTGAAGGAGTATTGCGTTTCCTTCAGGGTACCGCTCTCGGTGGAGATCGCGCCCTTGCCGTCCTTCAAACCGCCCCGCCAGATTGCTGATGCTTTACGTTTCATGTTTATTGTGTTTTTGATCCGAGCGTGAATTCGCTCAGGGTCGGAAAACTAACGTCGGTTTATCTCAAGTTCAAGCGTGCTTACATCGCGAATTTAACGGATTGGAACACGAATGCATACCCGCTATTTGTCGGAAGCTCCGATTGTTAAATCATAGCCGCCCGCAAAAACTCGCTTTGCTCCCCTGCTTTGGTGCACCAGACTCTGACATCAACATGATTCATTGTCAGAAGCCTTTGATTCGGTCTTTTGTTTCCACCGCTTGGTTATGGAATATGGCGGTCTGCGGGGTGACGGCGGTGGGCGGGGAACCGTGCCGGATTGAAATCGTTGAAACGGGCAGTGGTTGGCCCGTGCCAATGGTGGAACTTCGCACCACGCATCAAGTTCGCTTCTTCTCGGACAATGCTGGTGTCATCGCGTTTGATCTTCCCGAACTCATGGGCCGTGAGACGTGGTTTGACGTAATCGGCAATGGCTACGAAGTGCCCAAGGACGGCTTCGACTATCGTGGTGTGCGATTAAAACCTGAACCGGGCAAAACCCTGCGCCTCAAGGTGAAGCGCATCATCGTTGCGAAACGCCTTGGCCGCATCACCGGCGCGGGGTTGTTCACCGAAAGCCAGAAACTGGGCCGCGAACTAGATGGTCCCGAGTCCGGCGTGGTCGGGTGCGACAGCGTCCAGAA
>JANYBF010000573.1 GCA_025360895.1 Verrucomicrobiota bacterium | reverse complement strand
CACAAAGGGGGTCGCTTCACACCAATCTCCCCAAGAATTTGAGGCATTATCTCCATGTTCTGTAGGTAAACATTTAGCCACGTCGTCCGGCGGGCTTCCACAATCGCCGCAAGTATCTCGGACTCGAAGGCATTCCGTTCTATTGCTGTCTGCAAGGCCGCTCGGTAGGCTAGTCCGTGCTGAACTAGGTACACTCTCCACGTGCGCTTCGGGCGGACCGGCGCTTCAGATTCGAGATTCAGGTGTTGAGAAAACAGAATCGCAGCACGTTCTGAAAAGAACTCATCTTCGTCTGACGGAAGCCAACCATCAGAGGTATAGAAAATCGCGTCTCGGAGGGCCTCAACAAAGATATATGTGCTTCGCGCAAGCTCTTCGAGCGCATACGCGTCGCGAATTTTGTCTCGCTGCTTCTCTTTGTATGCGCTCACTCCTTGCCATAAGAAAGTTATCACGATGATTAAGGCCGCGCAAAACGCACGACGTGGCTTCTCCGGTTTCGAGAGATACAAAGACAAAACGGCACCGATAGCACTGATGACTATCACCAAGATTGCGTTCATTTGTAGGGTTCTGGGTCTGGGCTAACGATTGCGACTGTCGGCTTTTGCCGCAGTGATGTGGTTCAGTGATGTCATTGCTAGGCGAACTTACATTACGAAAAGAACCGAGAGCCACTATAAATGGTCGTCCCATTTGGAACATCCGAAGCCAACCGAACGCCCAAATTCATCGCCATTTCCCACGTGCCGCGCCGTTCGCTTGATGAGATAATAGGTCAGGGTGCGTTGGCAGACGCCGTAAGTTTGTCCCCGTTGCTGTTGGTAAATTTGGTTGTCGTTTTGCTCGCCAGCAGCAACGGGGGCGAGCTGGACGCGTTGCAGGCGGAGGTGGACGCGCTGAAGCGCCTGCAAGCCGAGACCGCCGCCGAGTTGGCCGCCTTGCTCCCAGCCATTTTGGACAAAGCCTTCAAAGGCCAGCGCCTAATGTTTTGGGGCTTGGGTCTGGGGAAAAGTTGCAGCGGAGCGGCAGCACCCCGCTACCGAATTCGTCGGGTCGCGGCGTCCATCTGGTGAATCAGTTCCGGCTTGGACGGTATTTGTCCGACCAGTGCGGTTAGGTTGAGCGCATGAAATATATGAGCAAACAACTTCGGGCCGCCGTGGCCGCCCTGACCCAGCTTCCGGGCCGGTTGCTGGCGTTTCCGTTCAGGGCTTTGGCTCGCCATTCCAACCCGGCCCCGCCGCGCGCACCCGAGTGGGCCGGACCTTGGCTCGGGGATTGGCGGCGGGTGCATTGGGTGTCGCTCTTTGAATCCGTTCATCCAACGGCCCAACGACTGATCGTGGCGGGGCGACGGCATGAGCTGTTGACGCTCCGTTATTGGGGTGGGAGCACGCCGGGTGCGAAGCGGAATTTTTCTCCGGCACTGGTCTTTCAGGCGGGCGGCTGTGGCCCGCTCTATGTGGCCGGGTATTGTCACCGGCGCCGGCAGGAACGGGTGTTCCGGGTGGATCGGGTGGAGTTATTGCCGGAAGTGGACGGAACCATTTGCATCACGGAATGAGTTGGGAGATGGACAGCGCCCGCGCGATGCGACAGCCTCTGGAGAAGCAAGCGAAATGAAAAAACATCCTTACGTTACCGGGTTGCTGTTGACCCTAACAACCGGCCTCGGCCTCGTGACGAGCAATGCCGTGGCAGGCAGCCCACCCGCCAGTCCGGAAATTACGGCGGCCCTACAGTCCTACCTGGACAGTTACAAACTGGCCGGCTTCATCGGCATCGTTGCCGACAAGCAGGGCAAGATTCAGTGCGAGAATCTCATCGGTTATGCCGACGTGGAGGCGAAAAAACCGATCAGCACCGACAATGTATTCTGGATTGCTTCGATGACCAAAATGTTCGCGGGCGCCTCCATCATGATGTTGGTGGACGAGGGCAAGGTGAGCCTGGATGATCCGGTCACGAAGTTTATCCCGCAACTAGACAAATGGATGGTAGTGGAAGAAAAGGACCCGGCCCATGTGCTGCTGAAACCTTTGGTTCGCCCGGTCACGGTCCGGCACGTGTTGAGCCACACCAGCGGGCTCACTGGTTCTTCCGAATTGCAACAAGTGACCGGGGCGGACAGCACGCCGCTGAAAGCGCGCGCGCTCAGTTCGGTGACCGGACCGCTCCAATGGCAGCCCGGCGACAAGTATCAGTATGGTAATCAAGGCATGAACATCGCCGCCCGCATCGTGGAGATCGTCAGCGGCCTGCCCTATGAAGAGTTTTTGCATAAACGATTCTTCGATCCGCTGGGCATGAACGAGACGACATTCTGGCCGAGCGAAGCGCAAGTGGCCCGGCTGGCCGGCGCCTATGGTCCGAACAAAGAGAAGAATGGTTACGCCGGGGGCGGCGTTAGTTTCCTGACCAAGCCGTTCAGCGACCGCGTTCTTCGTTTTCCCGAAGCCGGGGGCGGTTTATTCTCCACCACCCACGACATCCTCCGTTATGGCCTGATGCTGGCAACGACGGTGAATTGGACGGCCAGCGCTACCTTTTGCACGCGGCGATGGAGGAATTGCGGAAGGAACAAACCGGAACGACGAAGGTCAATTACAGCCTGGGCTATCATCTGCGCAACGGCCTGTTTGGGCACGCCGGCGCCTAGGGCACCGATTTGTCGGTCAACCCGACCAACGGAATGGTGGCGGTTTTCATGGTCCAATGTACCAGGGGTGACCAGTGGGCCGCCCGCGACCTGTTCCTCAAGACGGCCACGCAAGTATTTAAAAATGATGCCCCGTGAGAATGCCAATGTATAAAGTCAACCGGCGGGAACGAATGAAGGACAGAGGGCGGAATTCGGTGCGAGCGCCGATGGCTGCCGTCCCAGAATCCCAACGGGATTCCTTCCAGCCCGGGGTTGGCGAGACTGCGAGCCGACCTCGGGTCAGGCGTTTTATTTTTTCCTCAACCCTAGCGGGGTTGTATCCTCTTCGCGCGGACGGCATAGGTTTCAAAAAAGTGAGAACGCCGCAACCAAATAGAATATGAGCAATTTAATCACCGTCGGTCCGCTCCTCGGTTTCGAGGATGGGAATTATTACTCGGTCGGCATCCTGTTGCCAGCGGGCGCCCAAGCCCCCGCCCTGAGGGTTTCCACACTGTCGAAGCCGGTGAAGTTTCTGAAGCCGGCCGTTGTGGGGGAGAATGAATTCTGGCGCGGCGAATTTCGTTTGCCCATTCCGGCTGCCGGCACGGTCGTAACGTACGACATCAAACTCGGGGGGGTGGCGTTGGGGGATCAACACGGACGAACCGTCTGGCAGTTTTATGTCCCGGGCAAAAAGGAACAGCCGCTCATCGCCTACGGGTCATGCAACGGGTTTTCCAGTGCCAAGCTCGCGCGCGATACGGACAAACCGTATTCCCTCTGGCAGAAAATGGCGCAGCAACATGCGGCCAATCCCTATGCCCTCCTGCTGTTGGGTGGCGATCAGGTTTATGCGGATGAAATCTGGGAATCCCGGCGGTGCCCGAGTTTGATCAGTTGGAGCGAACTGAGTTGGAAGGAACAGGAGGCGGCCCCGGTCCCGGCCGCGATGGCCCGGGAGATCGCAGATTTTTACAACTGGCTTTATCCGAACCGCTGGGCGGACGAATCCATGACGCTGATGTTCGCGAGCGTGCCGGCGGTGATGATGTGGGACGACCATGACATTTTCGACGGCTGGGGCTCGTATCCGGAAGAGCGCCAGCAGTGCGCAGTGTTTCAGGCGGTTTTCAAGGAGGCCAGCCGGGTGTTTGATGTGTTCCAGTTGCGGTGCGGGACGCGGAATCGGTTGAATCCCGAGGCCGGTCATCGCACGTTGCGCCTGCGCTTTCGCGATTACCACATCCTCGCGCTGGATAATCGCTCGGAACGTACGCCGCAGCAGATCATGTCCGAGAATAACTGGCGGGAGGTGAAAGCCTGGCTCAATGGGTTGAAGCTGCAAAAGGTGAGCCACCTGTTGGTGATGGCCGGAGTGCCGGTGGTGTATCGCTCGTTTGCCACGGTGGAGGGCATCATTGACACCACGCCGTGGCATGAGGAGATCGAGGACGACGTGCATGATCATTGGAGCGCGCGGTCCCACCAGGCGGAACGCATGCGCTTGGTCATGGTGCTGCTGAACTTTCTGGAACTAATCGCCGCCCCAAACTGCAAGGCGCTGTTATTATCGGGGGATGTGCATGTGGGCGCCCTAGGGCAAATTTGGAACGCGCACAAGCGCCTCGGGCTGACCCAACTCATCTCAAGTGGCATTGTGCATCCGCCGCCCTCGGCGTTCGCCTGGGCGGGGATCCAGTTGATGACTTCGGACACGCCCGAGGCGCTCGGGGATGGGGAGGTGGGGGCGGAGATGCTCACACCGCTCAACGCGCCGCGTTACCTGCGCACCCGGAATTTCGCCACGCTGCAACTCGGTACCGATACAAAAATCTGGATCAACTGGATCTGCGAGAACGAAAAATGGAAACCAAGTTTTGCCGTAAGTTAAACCCGGCGGTGGCGGCAGGCGTCGCGGTGGAGCGCAGTTGCGCCGGCCAGCCGGGACAGGCGTCGGCTTGGACGCCGTGTTTCCTGCCATTCTAGACCAAGCCTGCGAAGGAGAATTATGAAATCGCGTCGAAATGATTCCCACGCCATCCGCGGCACCGGAAATTTTCACAACCCCGCCGGAGGTTGTGATAAATTTGATTCACGTTCCCAAGGTAGCTCGTTCCTCGCAACTACGGGGCTGAACTCTGCCCGGTTGGGGCAAGGAGAATTATGATGATCACTCAGTCTGGATCGTTCCGGCTCTTCCGCGTTGTGGGGATCGAAGTATTTCTACATTGGTCGTGGTTCGTGGTGGCAATCTTTGAAATCAACAATCGCCGTGACAGTTATTCCGCGCTCGGCTGGAACGCGGCGGAATATGTAGCACTGTTCGTCATCGTGTTGTTGCATGAGTTTGGTCATGCCCTGGCGTGCCGTCAGGTCGGCGGTCAGGCGAACCGGATTGTTCTCTGGCCGCTCGGGGGTGTGGCGTTTGTCGCCCCGCCCCAACGACCCGGGGCCACGCTCTGGGCCATTGCCGCCGGCCCGTTGGTGAACCTGGTCTTGCTGCCAGGGGCGTTGCTGCTCGCCATCGGGAGCCAATGGCTGGGCGGGGCGGAGGCATTCCCCGACGCTCAACATTTTCTGTGGGCGCTGGTGTACCTCAACGTTGGCCTGCTGATTTTCAACCTGCTGCCCGTCTATCCGCTCGATGGCGGACAGATTCTCCGAAGCCTGCTTTGGTTTGCGCTCGGTCGCACCCGGAGTCTGAAGGTGGCCACGATGATTGGATTTGCGGGCGCGGCGGGACTGCTGGTGGGCGCGTTCTTCATGACCTCGGTCTGGCTGGGGCTGCTCGCGCTTTTCATGCTGGTGACTTGCTGGCGGGGTTGGAAGCAGGCCGCGGCCATGTCACGGATGGACGCGCTGCCGCGCCACCCGGGATTTGCGTGTCCCGCCTGCAAAGCCGCCCCACCGGTCGGCGCGTTTTGGATCTGCCATCAGTGTCGCACCCCTTTCGATACGTTCGCGAACGGGGCCGTTTGCCCGAAGTGTCAGGCGCGATTCGAAACGACGATGT
>JANYBF010000538.1 GCA_025360895.1 Verrucomicrobiota bacterium | reverse complement strand
TTGGTAATGGATATTGCCCGGCAAATCCCCGGGGCCTTGAACCATCGCCGGATGGATCGGCGGGCCCGCAAGGTTCACGAAGTAAGTTTGACACCCGATGCGTTACTCGCCAAGATAACCGGCAAGCGGATTATGGGTGTGAACAGCACGCACCACCAGGCGGTGGCTGAGCCGGCGGGCGTGTTGACGGAGGCCGCCCGCAGCGCGGACGGCGTGATTGAGGCCCTGCAGTTGAAAGCCGAAGCCACCCGCCTGCTGCCGTTCCTGCTGAGTGTGCAGTTTCATCCGGAAAGGCTGGCGGATCGCCACTCCGAACACCAAGCTATTTTCGCCGCGTTTGCCAAAGCCTGCGCGCCGAAACGCCAGTAAAAAATCTATGAAAGGTAAAGTTCTACTTGTTGACGATGAACCGAATATTCGGGACCTCGTAGCTTCTGTCCTCCAGCGCGACTTTCAGGTGACCGAGGCCGAAAGCGGCGCCGCCCTGCAAAAAGCTTTTGCCGACGCGCAAC
The DNA here is from genome assembly GCA_025360895.1 of Verrucomicrobiota bacterium. GTDB lineage: Bacteria > Verrucomicrobiota > Verrucomicrobiia > Limisphaerales > JADLHS01 > JADLHS01. Next base: position 1,544 of record JANYBF010000538.1, on the reverse strand, counting down.
CTGACGTCGTGGTGCTGGATGTGAAACTGCGGGATGCGAACGGTCTCGAGTTGCTGCCGCTCATCAAGAAGCGCTGGGCCGATACGGAAGTGATCATGCTCACGGGCGAAGGCACGATGGCGATGGCAATGGAAGCCGGCCGCCTCGGGGCCTACACGTTTCTCTCCAAACCGTTCGAGACGGAAAAACTTCTGGCCGACGTGAAATGCGCGTTCGACCGCAAACAGCAGAACCAGGAAAACACCGCCCTCCGGCGCGCGCTCGAAACGATGAGCGGCAACACCTCACCCGTCTTCCGCAGTGCGGAAATGCAGGAGGTGGTCCGCACCATCGAACGGATCGCTCCGAAAGATGTGACCATCCTCATCACTGGCGAAAGTGGCACCGGCAAGGAAGTCATCGCGGACCTGATTCACGCCATGAGCCCGCGCAGCAAGGGGCGCATCGTCAAGATCAACTGCGCCGCCCTGCCCCGCGAGCTCATCGAAAGCGAACTTTTCGGGTCGAAAAAAGGCGCGTTCACCGGCGCGAACACCGATCGCGACGGGCTTTTTCGCCAAGCCGAAGGTGGCACCTTGTTCTTGGATGAAATTTCCGAGATGCCGATTGACACGCAGAGCAAGCTGCTGCGGGTGTTGCAGGATCAGGAAGTCCGCCCCGTTGGCAGCACGGTCAGTTACAAAACCAACTGCCGGCTGGTTGCCGCCACGAATCGCGATCCTGAAATCGCCATCAAAGATGGCAAACTCCGCGAGGATTTATATTACCGCATCAGCGCTATCTCGGTGAATCTCGCGCCATTGCGTGAACGCCGGGACGACATCATGCCGCTGGCCAACGCGTTCCTGAAACGCTTCGCCGGCCAAGCCAACCGGGCGATTCGCGGCTTCACCCCCGCTGGCATTGATCGTCTGACCGGGTTTGACTGGCCCGGCAACGTACGCCAGTTGCAGAACGAGATCCAGCGCGCGGTCCTGCTCTCGGAAGGCGACATGATTGACGACAAGGATTTCTCCGTCACGCGCACCCGGCCGGACAACGTGGAATCGCAAGACACCAACTTCACTCTCCTTGAAGGCGTGGAGCGTAATGCCATTGTGCAGATGCTCAAGGAAACCAACGGCAACAAGCTCGAAGCCGCCAAACGTCTCGGCATCGGCCGCCAGACGCTCTACAACAAGATCAAAGCGTACGGCATCGAGGTGTTGTAACACCGGTCGCGATCTGCGGGAACGCGGCTCGGCAGGCTCTGCGGTGTCGAATCTGTCAACGAACCAGCCGATCAAGGTCTGCGCAGCGGTGTGGCACCATGAAAACATTACCAGTCATCGCCTGTTTGTTGGCGGGCATCGGAATCACTGGCTGCAAAAAGGAAGTCCCCGCGCAGACGGCTTCGCCTGCGGCTGCCTCGACCAATCAAGGCACGATCGTTTCAAACGGTGGGTTTACTTGGTATCTTGCACCTGGTTTCACGAAGGGGTGGACGAATGTCACGCGGGATGGCACCAATTGGCCGGCGGGCGAGGTCAAAGTTACATTGAAAG
>JANYBF010000502.1 GCA_025360895.1 Verrucomicrobiota bacterium | reverse complement strand
TTCGCGATGCAGCGTGTGACGACGCAAGGCGGGATTGAATTTTCTGACCTCCAGCTTTTCGGTCTTGAGCTTCTTGTTGCGGGTGGTGGTGTAACGGGACGGCGACTTACCCTCTTTGCGGGCTTCCGTGCATTCAATGGTAATGATTTCTCGGGCCATAAATTATTGTTCTTTCTCCTTGGGCTTCTCTTCCACGATCTCGTCGTCTTCCTCGACGTCCACGGCACCAGCGGCATCCACGGTGCCCAATTGACCAATCCGGCGCTGCCGCAATGTGCCTTCGCGCTCCAATTGCGCTTGGGCTTGCACGGTGAAACGCGCCCAAGGAATCGCTTCCAATCGCGCTTTGGGAATGGGCTTGTTAGTCAGCTCGCACACGCCATAAGTGTTGCGCTCAATGCGTTTCAGGGCTTCTTCAATCTCGTAAACGGCGTCTTGATCCGAGGACAAAAGGCTCAATGCAAAATCTCGGTCAAAATTATCCGTGCCCGAATCCGCCATGTGCAAGCTGTAGCCCGCGATCTCTTGGGCGGATTCCTTGGCCAGCCCGTTCATCTGGCGCATCAATTGTTCGCGGAGTTCCACCAGGCAATTGTAGTACGTTTTCCACTCCGCCTTGATCTTCTTGGTGTGGATTTCAGTGTGCGATTTGGTGACCTCCGGGCGACCCAGAATGGAGGCTACCGAAGCCGAAGCGTGCGCTTTGTGGCGTTCGGGGGCTTTCTTCGTTTCTTTTTTCTTCGTTGTCACGTGTAAATTAAATTTTGACGAGCCTTGGCTCGTTGCTGACCCGTCCGCCGCGTTTCCCGCTCGTACGAGGGGCGCGACTCTAACAAACAAAGGCAAATACGCCACACAAATCTTAAACAAAATCGCGCCGCGAATTGACCCGCTCCGGCTGGCTTCCGGTGGCTTGGTGACTGTGATGGTCATGTTGGCGGGTCCACACCCGGAACGATGTTGGCCTCGCGCCATGGTCGCCGCATGGCCGTTGTAACTCGTGTGCATTAACAACGTGTGATCTTATGGACGGCAAGATTCACGGGCGGGCCGCAAGGCTGCCGGCATGAACGCCAGCGGATCATGCTGCGCAAACCCGGCGCCAAGACCTGCCGCCCTCCTTTATCGGAGAGGCCAGCAGGCAGGTAATGGCTTGATCGGCGAAAGCTCAGCGGTTACGCGAGGTCGAAGCGATCAAGGTTCATCACCTTGTTCCAGGCCGCGACAAAGTCGTGAACCAATTTCTTCTCCGCGTCGGAGCTTCCGTAAACTTCAGCCAGAGCGCGGAGTTGGGAGTTGGAACCGAAAACAAGGTCAACGCGCGTGCCGGTCCACTTTACTGTGCCCGTTTTGCGATCGCGGCCTTCAAACACGTCCGCCGCCTCCGTGACCGGCTTCCATTCCGTGCCCATGTCGAGCAAGTTCACGAAGAAGTCGTTCGTGAGCGCCTCGGGTCGCTTGGTGAAGGCACCATGTTGCGTCCCTCCGGCGTTGGCCTTCAGAACGCGCAGACCGCCGAGGAGGGCGGTCATTTCCGATGCGGTCAAGGTGAGTAACTGCGCCTTGTCGATCAGCAGCGCTTCGGCCGACAAGGTGTATTTGCCTTTCAGGTAGTTGCGGAAGCCGTCCGCGATGGGCTCCAGCACGGCGAAGGAGGCTACATCGGTTTGTTCCGGCGAGGCATCCGCGCGTCCCGGCATGAAGGGAACGGTGATTGTGTGACCAGCGTTTTTCGCCGCCTGCTCGACACCGGCGCAACCGGCCAGAACAATGAGGTCCGCGAGCGAAACTTTCTTGCCGCTGGACTGCGCACCATTGAACGCGCCTTGAATGCCGTCCAGCGCACTCAGCACCTTGGAGAGTTGCGACGGCTGGTTGACTTCCCAAAACTTCTGCGGTGCGAGCCGAATGCGTGCGCCGTTCGCGCCGCCGCGTTTGTCAGAGCCGCGGAACGTGGACGCCGATGCCCAAGCGGTCGAAACCAGCTCAGAGACGGTTAGACCGGAAGCGAGCACCTTGGCCTTGAGCGCAGCGATGTCCTGCGCATTGAGCAACGGATGGTTTACGGCGGGAATGGGGTCCTGCCAGATGAGTTCTTCGGCAGGCACATCCGGTCCGAGGTAACGGGCGCGCGGCCCCATGTCACGGTGCGTCAGTTTGAACCACGCCCGGGCGAACGCGTCGGCGAACTGGTCGGGATTCGCCAGGAAGCGCCGCGAGATTTTTTCGTAAGCCGGATCGAAGCGCAGCGCCAAGTCGGTGGTCAGCATGGTTGGCAGACGCTTCTTCGACGGATCGTGCGCGTCGGGAATCGTGGCTTCGGCACCCTTGGCCACCCACTGATTTGCCCCCGCCGGGCTCTTCGTCAGTTCCCACTCGTACTTGAGCAGGTTCTCAAAAAAATTGTTACTCCACTTGGCGGGCGTCTGCGTCCAGGTGACTTCGAGGCCGCTGGTGATCGCGTCACCGCCTTTGCCGCTGCCGAAGCTGCTCTTCCAGCCGAGGCCCTGCGCTTCGAGCCCGGCTGCTTCCGGCTCAGTGCCCACATGGGTCGCCGGGCCGGCGCCATGAGTTTTGCCGAAGCTATGCCCGCCGGCGATTAGCGCCACCGTTTCTTCGTCGTTCATCGCCATGCGCGCGAAAGTTTCGCGGATGTCGCGCGCGGCGGCGACCGGATCAGGATTCCCGTTCGGGCCTTCCGGGTTGACATAAATCAATCCCATCTGCACGGCGGCGAGCGGATTTTCGAGATTCCGGTCGCCGGAATAACGTTTGTCATCCAGCCATTTCATCTCCTTGCCCCAATAAATGTCGTGGTCCGGCTCCCAAGTGTCCGCGCGACCGCCAGCGAACCCAAAGGTTTTGAAGCCCATCGTTTCCAGAGCGACGTTGCCCGTGAAGATCATCAGGTCGGCCCACGAAATTTTCCGGCCATACTTCTGCATGATCGGCCAAAGGAGCCGGCGCGCCTTGTCCAGGCTGACGTTGTCCGGCCAACTGTTCAGCGGGGCGAAGCGTTGCTGACCGCGACCACCACCACCGCGACCATCACCAGTGCGGTAAGTGCCGGCGCTGTGCCAGGTCATGCGAATGAACAACGGACCGTAGTGGCCGAAGTCCGCCGGCCACCAGTCCTGCGAGTCGGTCATCAGCGCGGCAAGATCCTTTTTCAAAGCCGCATAGTCGAGGCTCTGGAACTCCTGTGCGTAGTCGAAGTCCGTGCCCATCGGGTCGGACTTCGATGAATGCTGGTGCAGCAGGTCGACGCGCAACCGCTCGGGCC
>JANYBF010000472.1 GCA_025360895.1 Verrucomicrobiota bacterium | reverse complement strand
CGCCCGAGGTCGAGCTTTCCACGGCGTCGAGCGGGGAGGAGGGGCTGACTTTGATCCCCAAACTCAAGCCCGACCTCGTCCTCATGGACATCCGCATGGGTGGCATCAACGGCCTTGAAACGCTTCGCCGGATCCGGCAGTTGGACACCAAACTCCTCGTCATCCTCATGACGGCCTACGGCACGACGGCGACGGCCATCGAGGCGATGAAGCTGGGGGCGTACGATTATCTACTCAAGCCCTTCGACGTACCAAAGCTCAAGGAGATCGTCGCCAATGCGCTGAAGGCGGCGCGCGACATGAAACAGGTGGTGTCGTATCAACCGCTGCTCGAATCGGAGGATTACGAACTGGGGATCGTCGGCCGCAGCGAACCAATGCAACAGGTTTTCAAGCTCCTCGGCCAGGTCGCCGCCTCGGATGCCACGACTCTGGTCACCGGCGAAAGCGGCACGGGCAAGGAACTCGTTGCACGCGCGATCTATCACCACAGCCACCGTGCCGCGCAGCCGTTTCTGGCGGTGAACTGTGCCGCCATTCCGGAGCAGTTGCTCGAAAGCGAACTCTTCGGGCACGAACGCGGCGCCTTCACCGGCGCGACCGTCCAACGGATCGGCAAGTTTGAACAATGCCACAAGGGCACTATCTTCCTCGACGAAATTGGCGACATGACCCCGCCGACGCAGACCAAAATCCTGCGCGTGTTGCAAAGCGGCACGTTCGAACGCGTCGGCGGGAATCAATTGATCAAGGTGGACGTCCGGGTCGTCGCCGCGACCAACAAGCCGCTGGAGCAGGCGGTGGCGGCCCGGCAGTTCCGCGAGGATTTGTTTTACCGGCTTAACGTCGTGCGCATTCACATCCCGCCATTGCGCGAACGGCGGGAGGACATTCCGTTGTTGGTAAACTATTTCCTCAAGACCATCGCACGGGATCAATCGCGGTCGCCCAAGGGCATCGCCGCCGCCGCCGTGAAGGCGCTGGAGAAATATCACTGGCCAGGCAACGTGCGCGAGCTGGAAAACGTGATCCGTCGGGCCCACGTCATCGCGAAGAGCGAGGCGATATTGTCTGCTGATCTGCCGGGCGAGATCACGGGCCAGGGAGGCGCGGCCAGTTCCGTTTCGACCGCACCCACTGAAGGCGGTGCGACGGATGCGGCGACGTTGGCACGGCAGTTGTTCCAAATTGCCCGGCGCGATCCGAAGCTGAAGGTTCTGCCCACCGTCGAACGCGAGCTAGTCATTCAAGCGCTCAAAGAAACGGACAACAATCAGGTTCACGCCGCTAAGTTGCTCGGCATCACCCGGGCAACGTTGCGGAAACGGATTGAGAAATTTAAAATTCACCGCGCGACCCAAATTCAGTAAGTCAGTGCCCGGTGGTTGGTTTTTCACAGGCGGAACTTCAGATTCGCTGCCCGGCTGATGATCTTATTCTCAACGCATATCCCCGCCGCCGTGCGCAGCGGGCAGTCGAGAGTTCCGCGCCGAAGCCGGATGCCCGGGCAATCACCAACGAATCCACGCGTTCAATGAATCGTACGCTGAAGCGGTTGCGCTCCTTGTGGAACTAGTCAACGACCCGCGCCAACGCCCGCAGTCCGTCAGGGCTGACGCATACGAGAGATTTTGTGATTTTAGTATGTACTTTGTATTTACAATGCGTACATGAGAGGGGATGCAAACGCATCTTAACACAACGAACGTCACGCAAACACAACTGGTCCGTCTCATCACAATTTTGGAGGAAGTGCCTGATCCGCGCGTCACCGCCACAGTGGATCACGATTTGCCGGACATCCTGACCATCGCGCTGTGTACGATTCTCTGCGGCGGGGACAGCTTCTACGACATGGAAGCATTTGGTGAAGTACGGTTGGACTGGTTGAAAACCTTTTTGCGCCTGCGCAACGGCGCGCCCACACACGATACCTACAACCGCGTCTTTCAAGCGCTCGACCCTGAGAAGTTTGGTGATTGCCTGACGCGCTGGACGCAGAGCGTACGCACGGTGCTGGGCGGAGAAGTGGTGGCCTTGGACGGCAAGACCCTGCGGCGTGCGTTGAACAAAGGCGAAGATCCGCGCGTGATCGTCAGTGCCTGGGCCACGGAGAGCGGATTGTTGCTGGGGCAACGCCAGGTCAAAAACAAGAGCAACGAGATCACCGCCGTACCCGAACTGCTACGTGCGTTGCAACTGGCCGGGGGCATCGTCACTGCGGATGCACTGCACTGTCAGAAGAACACCGCCAAAGAGATCCAGGAAGCCGACGCGGCTTACGTGCTGGCACTCAAGGGCAACCAAGGCACGGCGTTCGCAGAAGTGAAGTCATTTCTGGACGACGCCATCCAACGGAACGAATCACACTTGGTGAAACTCGAAACCACCGACAAGGAACACGGACGATTGGAAGTGCGGCGGTATTGGCAGACGGAGAAACTGGACTGGTTTGCGGATCGAAACCAATGGGAAGGCTTGCAGAGCGTGGGCGTGGTGGAAGCGCGGCGGACGAGCCACGGCAAGGAAAGCGTGGAACGGCGGTATTACCTGAACAGTCTGAAGAACGATGTAAAAAGATTTGCCAAAGCCGTGCGCGGACATTGGGGCGTGGAGAACAGCCTGCACTGGGTGCTGGACGTGGTGTTCGGAGAAGACGACAGCCGCGCCCGCACCGGCTACGCCGCCGAGAACCTAGCCGCCACCCGGCGACTCGCCGTGAACCTCCTGCGCCGGGACAAAACCTGTAAACGCAGCATCAAAGGCAAACTCCTGCGCGCCGCCATTGACCCCGATTACCTCAAACTTATCCTCAAAAATTGATATGCGTCAGCCCTGCGCAGTCCGTTGGCCGCGATTGCTTTTCCGCGATTCTCTGTTAATTGATAGCGCGTGACCGAGCCCAGCCTGTTGCTGCTCATCCCCGCTTACAACGAAGAAGCGCGCATCGAACCCGTGTTGCGCGAGTTCGGTGCTTATTTCCGCGATCACTACCCCGGCCAATTTCAACTTGTCGTCGTGCTCAACGGCTGTCGCGACCACACCCGCGACGTGGTCGAACGCGTGGCGAAAGAATTCTCCGCCATCAGCCTGCTGGATTTTCCCGCGCCCATTGGCAAAGGGGGCGCGCTCATCGAGGGACTCAAACTTGCGTCCCAGGCCGAGGTCATTGGCTATGTGGACGCGGACGGCGCCTCGCCGCCACAAGCATTTCACGCGCTGGTGAAACGGTTGCCGGAAGCGGATTGCATCATCGGTTCCCGCTGGCTGCCGGGGACGGTATTGCACCAAGCCCAACCGTGGCTGCGCCGGTTCACGAGCCGTTGCTTTCACGTTGTCGTGGAAGGGCTGTTCTGGATGCACATCCAGGACACGCAATGCCCCTGCAAAGTGATGCGGCGCGCGGCGGCGGAAAAAATCCACCCGACGCTGCAAATCGCCGACCTCGCCTTTGATGTGAACCTGCTCGTTTCCCTCAAGCGCGCCGGCTTCAGCATCCTGGAAGTGCCGACCGAATGGACGGACAAGGTCGGCTCCAAGGTTTCGTCGTCGTTGTTTCGTTCGTCGCTGACGATGTTTCTCTCCGTGGTCCGGGTGCGGTTAATCTACTCACCGTTTTACAAATGGTTGAGTCCGCTACGCCCGCTTGAGAAATGGCTTTACCAAAAACTCCGCGCGCCGCAACCGCGCCGCAACCCCGAATAAGCGGACCCACTCGCTCCCGCTACTTTGCTGGCGCTCCGGCGCGGCTCTGCTAACTTGCGCCGGTTGCAGCAAACCCCAAAACTATGAATGCGGAAAAGTTGAATGCCCTGCAAATTGACCGGTCGCAAAAGCAGCGGCCGACCGGAACGCTGTGGCTCATTTTTATCGTCGTCATTGTAGCCACGCTGGGCGCCGTGTATCTCGCGCGTCCCAAACCAGGGGACGACGTTCGCCGGTTAAAAGCGGATGCAAAAGCAGTAGCGGCGGCGCCGACATCCTCCGGGCCGGCGGCGGCGGCAACGTTATCCTCCACGAACGCTGCCCGGGAGCCGGCCGCCAGCAACGTGGCGCTGACCGTCAGCGGCTATATTATCAATCGCGAGCGCATTGAAATCAGTCCCCGCTTCATGGGCGTCGTGAAATGGATCGGCGTCAAGAAAGGTGACGCCGTGACGAACGGTCAGGTGGTGGTGCTGCTTGACGACACCGAATACCAAGCGCGGCTGATGCAGGCGGACGGCGCCGTGGCCAATGCCAAAGTCAATGTGGCCAAAGCCGAATTGGATGCCGAGCGCGTCAGCCAGTTGGCCAAAACGGCCATCGCCTCCAAAGAAGCGATGGATAACGCGCGTCTCGGTCTGGAGGCCACCCAGGCCGTGCTCAAGGAAGTGGAAGGCGCGCATGTTTTGGCGCAGACCTATGTGGACTGGTGTGTGATTCGTTCACCGATCAACGGGGTTGTGCTGGAAAAGCTTGTGGACCCGAACGAATTGGTGGTGCCGCAGAGTTTCGGCGGTGGCCGCGGGCCCAGTACCGCATTGATCGCCGTGGCCGATACCAAGGATTTGCAGGAGGAGATTGATTTGAACGAAGCCGATCTCTCGAAAATTTCACAGAACCAAAAATGCCGCGTCAGCCCGGAAGCCTATCTCGATAAGACTTATGAAGGCTACGTCGCCGAGATTGCACCTGAAGCCAACCGGGCCAAAGGCACCTTGCAGATCAAGGTGCAGATTCTCAACCCGGATAAATTCCTCACCCCCGAACTCAGCGCGAAGGTGGAATTTCTGAAGTAGCCGGCACGGCAACGCGGGCCTGTCATCGTGGAAAAGGAATGAGCGCTCCCGCTCCTGCGAATTGATGCTTCAGCGCCCGCCGAAGAGGCGCCGGAAATTTTGTTCCACCTGCGCGCCCAATGCTTCCTCCGTCACCCCGCGCAATTCCGCAGCAAACGCATACACGGCCGCGAGGTTGGCAGGATGATTGAGCGCCTTCCCGGTCACAGCATCCGTAAGCGCATGAAACGGCACGCGGCCAAAGTTGAAATTCTGAACACTAAACACTGAACACTGACCGTCAGGCAGGAGTTGATCCGGCGCATCCGTTTCGATTAACAACCGCCCCGCTGGAACGTGCTGGAAGGTTTCGCGCTGCCGCACCTTCCGTTCGTGTGCGGAATAGCCAGGCAGGGAAAAGTACGCGCCGAGGTCGGCGAACGGCGTCACCATTTCTTTTGGCCCGCCGTAGCTGTGCAGCAGAAATCCGCACGCCGGACGCGGCTCGTTCTGCAAGACTTCCAACATCCGGCCCCACGCCTGCAAACAATGAATACTTACCGGCAGATTTCTATCCGCCGCCAGCCGTAGTTGAGCGATGAATACTTCCTCCTGACTGTCGTAGGCTAATCCTGGCTTCCAACGATCGAGTCCAATTTCGCCCACGGCGGACGGAACTGCGTCGAGGAAATGCGTCAGGTTCTTCAGCCAGTCGGGCGTGCGCTCGTGGATGTACCACGGATGATAACCGAAGCTGGGGATGATTCGGAGCGCCGAACATCGCTCGGCCTGATGGACGGCGTTGCCTACTCGTGCCGAGCGATGCTCGGCGCTCCGGGCCAAAGCCAGCACCTGCGGCCAGTCCGCTTCGCACGAACCATTCACGACCATCGCGGTCACGCCCGCTTGTGCGCAGGCCGCGAGTAATTCGTCTTGCCGTCCGCTGAAACGTTCGTCTTGCAAATGATTGTGCGCGTCGTAAAGTCGCCGACTCATGACCGGCCCAGTTTAAGTTCGGAGGGCGGCTGAAGCCAGCGCCAGAATCTGTCGTTGGCGACCAGCTTTCGCTTGGCAAGAACGAGTTCGCGATTACTGCCGCCAAATCTCAGGCTCGACAGCAATTTACGGCGGGAATAGTGTCGCCTCATGCAACGGCATAAGCGGAAGAATACGTCACATATCAACTCGTTAGTCACATGTAAAGTCGTGGCACTTGCGATCAGTCTTGCTTGCTTCGTTGGCGCGGGCTGCGATCGAGACGCAACGGCAGGAAAACCCAGTGCCACCACTGAACCCCTATCGCTCAATTTGCTGGACGGGGCCGTAGCCGAGGATATTACCATCCACATTGGCGGCCGAGACGTTCAGGCGACAATGTTCTCAAAGGACCTAGGACAATCCGCACTGTTTATGTGGTTCTATCCCCTCCCAAGTGCTGCAGAAGGAAAGAGGGAACGTGAAGTGGCGATTAACGAAGAGATTGATCGCTGTGTCGCGAATAGTCGCGCTTAATCTTACCGCAAAACTTAATTCGGTCGTTTGGCGGGTGGCACGTAATCTTTGTGCCAGGCGAAGTCCCAAAGTTTTTCCAGTTTTACCGTTTCCACATGGCCATCGGTCAAGCCCATCACCACGGCCCCGGGCAAGGCTTGGCCCGCGGTGACTTTTCTCGGGGCACTGCCCGGGCCCCGGCCCCCGTGGCGGGCGATGGTGGCGCGACTCATCCCGCCAATACTCCCGGCGCCGCCCGCATTGGCGGAGCCGGCGTAAAGATCCGTCGCCGGTTTGTCGGTCGCCAGTGGCCACAAATCCACCCACATCGCATCAACAAAGATTGGCGTGGCCGAGGGTTTTTGAATTCCCGACTCCTTCATAAACCGATACTTGGCCGGAATTCCATATTGATCATCGGTGTAGAGCCAGCCGTTCATCGCATAACTCCCGCGCAGGACGGGGGTGGAATTCCACTGCCAAGCGATGTCGGCGGTGCCCGAGCCGTCACTCGTGCGTTTGGTCTCGGGGGCCAGGGGACATAGGCGCACCGCCTGCACCTTGGCATGATAGTTAATCAGCGATCCCATCCATAGCGTACTGAAGTACGTGGGATCGGTGGGGTTGTATGGCAGAAATCGCGAACTGTCGTTGACATACATGAAGCAGGACAGAGTCATCTGCTTGAGGTTGCTGGCGCACTGGATCTGCTTGGCTTTCATCTTGGCCGAGGACAACGCCGGGAGCAGCATTGCCGCCAGAATCGCGATGATCGCGATGACGACCAGCAGCTCAATCAGGGTGAAACCGCGCGAAAATCTGGCGACTGGTCTCGCCGTCGTTGGTGACGGCCGGGAGCCTTCCCGTGGTAAACTTGAACTGGTCGCAGCGGACGTCATTTTGCGACCTCACTCACAATCACATTCCGGTAATCCACCCCGGCATGATCACCCTGGAAATAGATCGGGCCGGGCTTGAATTCATCCGTCGTGAGCGCGCCGCCGGTGATGCCCAGGACCGGTTGATTGTTGATGATCGGCTTGCCGTTGAGCACAACCGTGACGTGCCGGTCCACCAGGGTAATGTCCAGAGTCTGCCATTCACCCGCCGGTTTCTCGGCGCTCACCGCGGGCGTGATGCGGCTGTAAACCGCGCCCATATTGTGGGAATCCAGCCCCTTGCCGAAAGTGTCGGCCACCTGCACCTCGTAAAGCCCTTTTAGATAAATGCCGCTATTGCCATCCTTGGGCACGCGGACTTCGAGCGTAAGGTTGAAGTCCTCGAACTCGCGCTCGGTGCGGAGGTTGCCGTAGTTCTTGTGGGGTTGACCTTCCACCTGCACGGGCCGGTTGCTCAGGAGGCCGGCTTGGGCGCTCCAACCGTTCACGGCGTCGGGCTCCACCAGCTTCCAACCCGCGAGGCTTGTGCCATCGAAGAGGGGAACCGGTTTGCCGAATTTCACCTTCGCGAGCTCCGGCGCGGGCGGTGGGGGCGAAATCCGTTTGCCGGTCACTTCCTCGCGATCCACGCCGCTGCCATCCGGGTGTGGGCGAAAGACAATGATACTCATCTTGTCCCCTTGAACCTGGGCCACAAAACGGTCTGTGAAGCGGTGTGTGTGGACGACCTTGCCCGCGTCGTTCTTCCGTTGGACTTCATGCACCTGGGTAAACACGAGGGTCTGGTCGTTCAAGAAAACACTGTCGAGTGGCGTCACGCTACCCGCGCGCCAGAGCATGGCGGCATCGAGGTAGTTCTTTTCCTGGGTAATGCCGAGCCAGCCGGGATAACCACCCGGCAAAGTCAACGCCCAGTTGCCGAGGAATGGATTGTCCGCCGCGCAAGCGAGGTTGCCAGTCAGGACCAGCAAGCTGGTTACAACGGCAAGGTAGGGTCGAACAAGTTTCTTCATAAAGTTTGGTGAATGTAGTGGAGCAAGTTTTCTGTCAATGGGCTACGTATCATGCTGGATTGGCTGCTTGATAGCACCTTCAGGGCACTTTGGCCATCCCTATTTGTGTTTGGGCAGGCCCGCGGGTGCGACTAAAAGCGGGTGAGGCTCTCCGTTCCTCCCCCTCCTCCTCGTTCTCATCCTCCTCCTCGAAACAATGGGGGATTTCGAGGACGAGCACGAGGATGAGAACGAGGAGCAGCGGAAGAGTCCCCACCGGCCCTC
>JANYBF010000467.1 GCA_025360895.1 Verrucomicrobiota bacterium | reverse complement strand
GTTGAGTCCAGACAAGGCTTCATATTGCCCCGCCTCGGTTCGAAGTATTTATTCCAACGGCTCGGATGTCGGCGCGAGCGGTAACAGGCTCATCTCGGGCAAGTCCTTGAGTTTGAAGTGCTGATTATTTGCCGTGTTGATTTCGCATCCGTTGGGGCGAAACGAGACCATCACGGCGCCGGCTTCGCGGGTGTAGAGCACGGTAACATTTCGCCGGTTTAGCCGATCTTTCAATCGTTCGTTGGCGCGAGCGGTGGCGGGAGATTCCGAATCGGCGATAATAATGACGCGGGGACGGATCGCATCAAGCAACGCAGCGCACAACGGCTCGGACTGCGTCGGAATTCCTGAAACCACGATGTCGGCACGGAGATCGTTGGTGCGGTCAAGCAAGCGGTTCTGGCCCGTACGCCCCAGGTCGGACAACAGCAGGACCCGCACACCATGGAATTCACCCCGACGTACGAGCGCCCCTTCGTCAGCCTGGTTGGATTCGTCCGTTTCGGTTGGATGCAAAATTTGCCACGGTCCGGCTTGATCCCCGCGATGAAGGGTTTGGAGATGATAAGGTTCGCGTTGCAAATCAGCGAAGAGGCGGCGGTACGCCGGCGAACGGAAGCGGAAGGAACTGGTGAAGATCTCATGGCAATGAAACTCCGCTGTGAGCAGTTCCGCGCCACCAACATGTTTGAGGTCGCCGTGCGTGAGCATGAGGCGAGGCAGGTAATTAACTCCTTGCGCGCGTAGAAACGGCCGGGTGATAAACTCAAAGGAATTGGTGTTGCCACAATCCATTAACCAGTCATTGGCCCGCCCAGCGGCATCGAGATATTCCGCGTGGCCACCGTTGAGTGGGAGGATGGTGAGTTCAATGTCCTTGCGGGTGGCGTAGGATTGCCAGGCATAAAACACGGTAACTAGAAAGATTGCCAGAGCAGTTCGCCCGCGCCGTTCGGGTTGCCACAGCCAGCCGCTCATCGTGCCAATCAACAAGCCGTAGTAGATCACAAATGTGAAGGCCGAAGGCGACGCAACGTAGAAATACCCGCCCGGCAAATCCGTGGCCCAGCGGCTAAGTTTCACCATGCCCAGCATCCAAAACCAACCGCAGTGGTTGAATAGCTCGGTTGCCCAGGGCAGCCAACCGCCACAGATAAGGCTGCCGAGATTGCACATGAGCGCAAAACTGCTCATGGGCACGACGACGAGATTGGCGAGCAGGGTCACCGGACTGAACAGATGAAAGTAATACGCCGTCAGGGGCAACGCCCCCAGCCAGGCGGCCAGTGAAGTTACCAGACTGGTGGAGAGCGCGCGCAAAATCGAACGCCCCGCGCGTTGCCACTTCGTCATCACTTCCGGGGCCAGCAAAGGATCGTGGGCCAGCAGCCGATCCCGCAGTTTCTCCAGCGGGGGCATGAACAGCGCGATGCTCAGCACGACGAAGAAGGAAAGCTGAAAGCTCGCCTGGAAGAGCTGTTGGGGATCCCAAAGCAAAATGACGAGCGCAGCGGCGGCGAGGGAGTTGAGCAGGTCAGTGGGCCGGCGGAGCGACCAACCACCGATGATAATGGTCATCATCACCGTCGAGCGGATGGCCGACGACTGCCAGCCCGTGGCGGCCGTGTAGAACCAAATCAACGGAATCACCACCAGACCGCACCAGACGCGCGGCATTCGTAACACCCGCAGCAGGCTTACGAGAATTCCAGCAATGAGTGCAATGTGGAGTCCGCTGATCGCAAAAATATGCATCGTTCCTGAACGCATGAAAGGTTCGCTGACCTCGCCCGTGAGGGCGGTCTTCCAGCCGAGCGCCATCGCCCACATCAGGCGTAGCGGCTCATCCGATTCCGGCAGCCCGCACGCAAGAGTGCGTTGCGCCCAGGCGAGAAAGCGATCCGTAAACGGCGGTCCGGCCGTCGCGGAATTCACCGCCCGCCAGTCATTAGTCGAGTCCGATTTGAGCTGGAAGTAAATCCCCTGCCGCGCCAGGTGGTTCCGGTAATCAAACTGCCCCGGCACCAACGGCAACGGCGGCGGCGCGAGCACGCCGGTGATTTCAACTTCGCGTCCGGTGAAGTAGGCAGCCGGCAGCTCACCCTTGGTTGAAACCATGATGGGACCATCCGCCAACTGCCATTTTTCCCCACGAACCAGTGCGGTGACTCGAACGCGCGCCAAGGTTCGAAAAGATTCCCGTTCGCCCTGGCCGTAAACCCGCAAACTCGGGGTTTCCTCCAGTGTTCCCCGCACGGTAACAAGGGCTGGTTCGGGGTCGGCAATTTTTCGCAAATCGTTGGGCGAGATCACTGCCGTCCGGTTCACCAGATTTACCCAGGCCACGACCACGAGCAGCGGCCAGATGACAAAAGCCCGCGCCCGCGCCCAACCCAACGCCAGTAAGAGCAACGCAAAAGCGAAGGGAAACAGGAAAAGCAATGGCGGCTGGATCGCCGCGGCGAGCAACAATCCACCCCCATAAACCAACGCCACTGGAAGCAACGGGCGTTTCATGAATGGGCGCAGAACTAACAGGCCGCACCCGCTGAGTCACGCGCGGAAATTCGGAGCGACCTAAATTCACAGCCCGGCGGGGCGCCTTGGATGGTGATTTGAAAACAGTGAACCCGGCACTCGGAACTACGGTATTCTCCCTGACACTACGATTGGGATGAATCCCGGGTATCGCTGCCGGAACAAGCGACCTAGATTGTCGGGCTGTGGAATTTCTGAAAAATTGGAGGTTGCGGGAAAGTCCTTTTGAACCGACACCAGACCGGTGCAGCATGTATCAGCACCCGACGCCCGGCGCGGTGGCGACTCAGTCAAAACTTGCGCCCGGGGGGTTCGATCCGGTATTCACTTTGGCACAGATAATTGCAGGTGGATCAAGTCGCTGGCCGAAACTGACGCTTGTAATTGCCCAGCAGCCCGAGTATCCAGAAGCAACAATTGCTGCCATTCCCGCCGTGAGCACCCTGGGGCGGGACAGGAAACGTCATCAGATCCTAACCATCGCATGAGTAAATATGCTGGTGAATTCAATCTGGACGCGGTGCGCGTCGAGCCGGCGCAACCGGCGCCAGCCCCAATGCGGGAAGACGCGGCTTTCACGCCGCGCGCCAATGCTGCGCCAATCGCAACCGAAGCCCCCCGGACCCCGGATGACGAAAAATCCACCGCTCGGTTTTTGTGCGACCCGTGGCGGATTCTGACTGCGCTGATGCAGCGTTCCCGTCTTATCTTCGGGGTGGCGGGAGTTGCCGCACTCGGGGCGGGTTTGCTCGGGTATTTTCAATCCAACTGCAATGTCCGGCTAACGCTCATCGCGCGCGAAACCAACCCCGCCCCGGCGTCCGTCCCTGAAAGCGAGGGATTTCGCCCACGCCAGTTCAACGCGCTGACGCTGGTCACGCTCATGCAATCACCGGATTTGCTGCGCCGGGCGGCGGCGAATTTGCGACCACCAGTGAGCGCCGACTCGCTTCCGGGCCAAGTGAGCGTCGAGCAAGTGCCCCATACGGATCTCGTGGCGCTGACCGTC
This sequence comes from Verrucomicrobiota bacterium, assembly GCA_025360895.1. Lineage (GTDB taxonomy): Bacteria > Verrucomicrobiota > Verrucomicrobiia > Limisphaerales > JADLHS01 > JADLHS01. The sequence continues at coordinate 6,134 of JANYBF010000467.1, read as the reverse complement.
GCGGGCAAGTCGCGCCGATCGCTGGTGGATTTCGCGAATGTTCTGGCGAACCAGGCGGTAGCGTTGGGGCGGGAGTTACAGATGGCCGAGGCGGACCAGATGAACCAGTTTTGCCGCGTTAAACTTGCCGCGCTCGACGAACAGCTTCGGAAAGTGAATGCCGAGTTGATAAATTTTCAAACCACCGAAAAACTGGCCGACCCAGACGCCGAAAGACAGGGTTACATCAAACAACTGGGCGACGTGATGGCCCGCGCGGACAATGCGCGGATTGATGTGGAACTGCTGGATTTGCAGGTCGCAACGCTACGAAACGAACTGGCCCAGCAAAGTCCCATCGCGCAAAAACTTGAAGCCGCCCGCAGCAAGCTGACGGATTTGATGGGGGCCTATACCGAGATGCATCCGACGGTGCAAAGTCAGCGCCGGGTGATGGCGGAGTTGGAAAAGCAACTGCCGGCCGCCGGCCACAACGCGTTGGCCGCCGCGAAGTACAGCGACAATCCACAGGTGAGCGCCCTGTATGCCCGGGTCGTGGATTTGCAGTCGCGCAAAGCCACCACGCAAAAAGAATTATCCGAATTGACCAAACTGCGCGCGGCCTTGTTGGGTAAAGTCACGGGGCTTTCCGAAAAGGGTCTGCGCTACGCAACGATCAAGGCCCAGTTCGATGGCTTGCAAAAAAGCCGCAGTCTGCTCGCCAACCGCCAACGGGAGGCACAATTGTATCAGGAGAATTCGCAAGGCTATTATCGGGTGTTCACTCCGGCGACCCTCAAGGATGTGGACTCGCTTTCACGTTGGCTCGCGGCCCTCATCGCGGGCAGCGTCGGACTCTTACTGGGCGGCTTGGGCGCCGGATTGGTCATCGCGGGCCAGGAGATCGCGGATCGGCGGTTGAAAACGGTGGTGGACGTAGAACGCGCGACCGGCCTGCCCGTACTGGCTTCGCTTGGTGATTTGAGTCAAATGTCGGCACTCGAAAAGGACGCCTGGGCGTTTCGGACCTGGACGGCGATCGCCGGGCAACTAAACGCTTCGCCCAATCACGGAATTGTGTGTGGCTTCATTTCATCCAGTGCGGGGGAAGGTCGTTCAACGTGGATCGAGTTGCTGGTCCAAGCCGCGAAGCAGCGGGGTCTGCAGGTGATGACGATTGCCGCACGGCCCGGGACAGATATTTTACCCGGGATGGATTTGCCCCCGAACGTGGTCAAACCCAATTTTCTTCGCACGAGTACCCCCGCCGGGAACCGCCGGGAGTCCGCGCTTACCCATCCAACGTCTTTTTCGTTGGCCCGGAACCGGGCCGCGGGACCGAGTCCCACCCTGACCGCACACATTCCGTTGCCCGGGAAAATCTGGAGCCTCGCCCATCGCAGAGCCTGGCAAAACACGCTGACCCAAATGGGCCGCATGGAAAGCCTTGTCTTACTCGTCGAACTCCCGCCCGCTTCGACGCCCGAAGCGGTGCTGTTGGCCGAGAGTTTGCCGCAAGTGATCTGGCTCGCGGGCAGCGGACGAGCCAACGGGCGCGACACCCGGGAGCAACTGCAAACGCTGCGCCACGCCAAATGCCGGCTCGTCGGTGCCGTTTTGAATCACGAACCCAAAGCTGTTTTTGAATTATGAAGAAACGACTCATGTTATCCGTTGCCGTGGCGAGCTTGGTTCTGATTCCAACGAAGCACGGGCGGGCCGCGGAAGGGGAAACAACAAATGCCCCGCCCCGCGCAAATTCGTCTTTCTCGGCTTCCAACACCGGCAAACGGGCGGCGTGGCAGGAGCGACTTACGCTCGGCCCAGGCGATGTCCTTAACTTTACGCTGTTTGAGACACAAATTGAGACGAACGAACTGGGGCGGGCAGAAGTGGTAATCGGTCCCGACGGACGTATCAATTATCTGCAGGCGGAAAATGTCATGGCCACGGGACTGACCATTGATGAATTGCGCACAAAGTTTGACAATGAACTTGCCAAATATTACCGCAACCCACTAACAATTATCACACCCGTGGCCTACCACAGTAAGCGATATGTCGTCCTCGGCGCGGTGGCCGCCGGCGGCGTCTTTACCATGGATCGCCCCATGACGGTGATCGAAGCGGTCGCGCGCGCCGGTGGGTTGGATGCCGGATTGTATGAGCAGAACACCGTCGAATTGGCGGACTTAACCCGCAGTTTTCTCGCCCGCGATCAACAGCGCGTGCCCGTGGATTTTGAACGACTTTTTCAGCGGGGCGACCTCGCGCAGAATGTGGTATTAGAGCCAGATGACTACCTCTACATCGGGCAGGCGAGCGCGAATGAGATCTATGTGCTGGGCCAGGTCGTCAACCCGGGCGTGCTCGCTTTTAAGACCAAACCCAGCGTCATCAGCGCCATCTCGTCGCGCGGCGGTTTTGCGGCCGGAGCCTTCAAGAGTCGGGTCCTCGTCGTGCGCGGTTCCTTAAACCACCCCGAAACATTCGTAGTGAATGTATCGGACATTCTGGCTGGCAAGTCTCCGGATTTCAAATTACAGCAGAAAGACATCGTCTATGTCAGTGTCAGCCCGTGGACGAAAGCGGCGGCAATCCTAGACACGGCCACCAAGGCGTTCATCTCGGCGTTTACCGTCACCTACACGGGCATCCATGTGAATACTTCGATCAAAAATTAGTATGAAACGAATCACTCTTTTGGGCTCAACCGCCTTACTCTTGACCTCGCTGCTGGGCTGCACCAGCTCGGGCTCCAAATCAACGCAGCAATTTCAACCCATGACGTCGAGTGCCGAACAACCGGGGGTGACCGTTACCAACCAACTCAGCCCGGAGTTATTCCAGCCGGATACGAAGTTGATGACCTTGGGGCCCGGCGACCAGATTGAGGCAAATATCTTGGGGACGCCCAACAGCCGCTCGATAATGACCGTCGGGCCAGATGGAAAAATCTATTTCAACCTGTTGCCCGGCATTGACGTTTGTAGCCTTACCTTGCCTGAAACCAAAGCGCGATTGGAGAAGGAATTATCAAAATTTCAACGCGCCCCGCAAGTCAGTCTCACTCTACGCGCCGTGGGTAGCAAGCAGGTATGGATGCTCGGGCGCGTGAACCGGCCAGGTATTTATCCACTGATCGGGCCAACGACATTACTGGAAGCCCTCGCGCAGGCAGGGGGGGCGGCGCGCTCGGTGTCGCAAATTTCAACGGAGGAATTGTCGGACTTGCGACACAGCTTCGTGGTGCGGGAGGGCCAATTTGTGCCCGTAAATTTCGACCGCTTGCTGCGCCATGGCGACATGTCCCAAAACATTTTCCTCCGGCCCGGTGATTTTGTCTATGTCCCGTTCGCGCTGACGCAGGAAGTGTACGTCATGGGCGCGGTTCGGTCTCCCCGAGCGCTGCCTTATGTGGATCAAATGACACTTTTGTCCGCCATCGCGGGCGCTTCCGGGACCGTGAACTATGACATCTTGGACACCATCAACGGCAATGATAATGGCGTGTTGACCGTTGATGCGTATCTCTCCCACGTCGCCATTGTGCGCGGCTCGTTGACCGAACCGCAGGTCACCATTGTGGATTATGGCGCCATCAGAAAAGGCAAAGCGACGGATGTACGATTGGAGCCCGGCGATATCATTTATGTTCCGAACTCGCCGTACACCACCTTGAAACGTTACGTCAACCTGATCGTGAACACATTCTCGGCTACCGTGGCAGCCAACGCGGGCGTGAATGCCGCGGGTGGAGTTGCCAACGTGAATGTCGCCGTGCCTGTGAATTGAATGCATTGAGAATGAGTCTGCCCGGTTGGAATTGGCAAACCGCCGCCAGTTCATTCGCGGATTTCGGGCAACATTGGCAGATCATTACGGTTGGAAATTGCTCGACGCGGCGAAGCGCCTCACGGTGAACCAAGGCGGGGATTGTCAGCCTGGGAAAAATAAATCCGGTTCACCCCTTGACCCTCGTCCTTGGGCTCCGCATATTTCTCCGCAGTTCCACCGATCTCAGACATAGCAGATTTATTTTTGTCATTATGCGTAAGACGAAGGTATGTGTTTCGGCTTCCAATTCCGTATTGCACAACATTGTGCGATTCAACTCGCAAACCAAACCCTCCCCAGACGGACAAGCTTACCCTGCCCCACCTCCCCCCGGCCGTAATGGTCAAGACTCGCACGCCACGCTGCTGGCGAGCCGACCAGCAGAGGAGATTCCCGGGAAAATCAAAGAGCTGATCCGACTCGCGCAGGAACAGGGACATCTCACATACAACGACATCAATGACGCCTTGCCGGACCGGTTAGTCTCGCCGGAACTCATGGATGAGATTTTGGGCAAACTTCGCGCCCTGGAGATTGAAGTTGTGGATCCGGCAGAAATCGATCGCGTCCGGAAACCCGAGTCCGACGAGATGGAGGAAAAGACCCGGCTGGACGGGTTGGACGATCCGGTTCGCATGTATCTTAGGCAGATGGGCCAGGTGCCGTTGCTCACGCGCGAAGAGGAAGTCATCATTTCTAAACGCATCGAGGACGCGGAAACCGAAGTTCGGCGCATCATTTACGGCCTGGGGTTTACGGGTAAAGAGCACCTCGCCCTCGCTGACAAACTTACCGCCCAACCGCCGCGCGAACGCTTCGATCGCATCGTCGTGGACCAGAAAGCCGAATGTCGCGAGACTTATCTCTGCGGATTGCACCGGGTGATCAAATCCGTCCGCAAAATCGACCGACAAGTGGATGACCAATTTGCCGTGTGGCAAAGCGCCCCCACCAAGACCCAGCGGACCCGCGCCCGCCTCGCCTTCAAACAGCTTGACGACCGGTTACAGGCCACCTTTCCAAACTTTTTCTTCAAGCACAAGGTCGTGGAGGAAATGACCTTGGTCGCGGAAAATATCCACGACAAAATCCAGTTGGGGCGCCGCACCATCACCGAACTGGAACGCCACGAACCGGCCCCGCAAAACGCCGCCATCATCGAGTCGGAGCGGCGGAAAATCTCCGCCCTCGAGGAGTTTGTGCGCCTGCCGAGCCGGGATTTCCTCAACGCTTACGATCAACTCAAACTCTTCATCGCCCGGGCCAACGATGCCAAGACCGAGATGATCGAAGCCAACCTCCGCCTCGTCATTTCCATCGCCAAACGTTATACCAACCGGGGCCTGTCCTTCCTCGACCTGATCCAGGAAGGCAACATGGGTTTGATGAAGTCCGTGGAAAAATTTGAATACCGGCGCGGCTACAAATTTTCCACCTACGCCACTTGGTGGATCCGGCAAGCCATCACCCGCGCCATTGCCGACCAGGCCCGGACCATTCGCATTCCGGTCCACATGATTGACATGATCAACAAGCTGATGCGTTCTCAGAAGCATCTGCTTCAGGATTTCGGACGGGAGCCAACGGCCGAGGAGATCGCGGAGGATATGCGTTTTCCAGTCGAACGCGTGCGGGCCGTGCTGAAAATGGCTCAACAGCCGATTTCTCTCCAATCCCCCGTGGGCGACGGCGAGGAAACCAGCCTGGGCGATTTCATCGAAGACAAATCCATGGAAAACCCCTGTGACGTCGCCAGCTTCGCCATTTTGAAGGACAAACTGGGTGACGTGCTCTCCAGCCTCAAGGAGCGCGAACGACGGGTGCTGGAGTTGCGCTTTGGTCTGGGTGATGGCCACGCCCGCACCCTCGAAGAAGTAGGCAAACAATTTCGAGTCACCCGTGAACGCATCCGCCAGATCGAAGCCAAGGCTTTGAAAAAAATGCGCCACCCCACCCGCCTCCGACAGCTTCACGGTTTTCTGGAATTGCAGAGCATCGAAGGACTGTTACCGGAAGTTCTCCCGCTGAATCCTTAATCGTCGCGAGGTACAACTTCGTTAGCGCCAGATGGAAAATCCTTCGCACGGATTCCTCCGCCGCACTGAGAAAGCATGGAGCTGCGGTCGGTCGGCGAGTTTTTTGACGGTTGAAAAAGATTGCCCGATGAACCCGCCCGCGACACATTGGCACCAGCCGGTGGAGAGATGGCTGAGTGGTTTAAGGCACACGCCTGGAAAGCGTGCGTAGGTAACACTACCGTGAGTTCAAATCTCACTCTCTCCGCCACTTTCCGTTTCGCTCCAAAGCGCCCCCGTATT
>JANYBF010000460.1 GCA_025360895.1 Verrucomicrobiota bacterium | reverse complement strand
GTTGTCGCGGGAGAACCCGCAATACTTGCAATTGTTGATGCACTCATTGGAAAGATAAAGCGGCGCGAACAAACGGATGGTTTTGCCGAAGCGTTGCCGGGTGAGCGCTTGCGAGCGCCGGGCCATTGTTTCCAAAAGCCCGCTCGCCGCGGGCGAAATCAATTGCGCGAAGTCCGTGAGCGTCAGCTTTTCTTTCGTGAAGGTTTCGTGAGCGGAAGCAACGCTGGTTGCCAGCGAACATTTCACCAACGACGCCAACGGCAACGAATTAAATTCAGTGACAAAGCTCACGGCCCCAACCTATCAAAACGCGAGGGAAAGTCGAGGCAGGCCGTCCTGGCAATTGCTTTCACTTCAGGCCCGGCGCACGAGCTGTTGACGCAAACACTCCAATGCCTGCGTGCCGGTCACATTCTTGAACGTCTCGCGGTCGAACGGATTGAATTGCTTGAGCACAATGGTTTCATCCGGTGAAGCCAGCCCGATGAAAACGGTGCCTACGGGTTTCGCTTCGCTCCCCCCACCAGGTCCGGCGATGCCGGTGACCGACAGGGCAAAATCCGCACCGGTCTTGCGGCAGGCGCCTTCGGCCATCTCGCGGGCCACAGCCTCACTCACCGCCCCATGGGCCGTAAGCGTGGCGGACGCTACATCGAGAAAGGTTTGCTTTGTTTCGTTGGCATACGTCACCAAGCTGGCAAGCAATACGGCTGAAGCGCCGGGCACATTGGTGAGGCGATGCGCGATGGCGCCGCCGGTGCAGGATTCCGCGAGGGCGAGGGTTTGCTTCCGCGCGGCAAGAAGGCGGACGACGACGGCTTCCAAAGTATCGTCGTCCTCGGCAAAAATATTCGGGCCGACTTGTTCGCGAACCACCGCTTCCGCTGCGCGCACGATTTGCGTGGCCTGCGGTCCGTGGGCCGCGAGTCGCACGTCCACGGCGCCAATGTGGGCGCAGAAGCCGAGGTCCAATCCCTGCGCCAGGGCGGCACGCAACGGCCCACCTATTTTGTCGGCGACTTGCGACTCCCCAATGCCGACGGTGCGCAGCGTGCGGCAAACATACTCACTTTCAATCGGCAACACGCGGTGCAGCAGGGGCACAACGGCATCGTTGAACATGGGACGCAACTCTCGCGGCGGACCGGGCAGCATGATGAGCCACTTGGGGTAAGTTGAGGGTTGAGAGTTGAGAGTTGAGAAGGGGGAAATTGGGTCGCAATTTCCCGGCTTCCATTTTCCATCTTCCACCTTCATCGCCAAGCCGGGGGCAGTGCCATTGGGATTCGCCAACACGATGGCGCCCTCCGGCACCATCGCTTGCACGCGGGTACTGGCGGGCATCGGTCGTTTGCGGGCGGTGAAGAATTGTTCAATGTGCTGAACGATCGTCGGATCCTCGTACAATTTTTTGCCCAGTAATTGAGCAATGAGATCGCGCGTGATGTCGTCGGAAGTTGGGCCGAGACCGCCGGTGGTGATGACGAGGTCGGCTCGCACCAGTGCTTCTCGCGTGGCTTGTTTTATGTCGTGGCCAGCGTCCGCAACGGCAACCTGCCGCGTAACGACATAACCGAGATCGGCCAGCCGGCGGCAGAGCCATTGTTGGTGCGTGTTAAGAACGCGACCGAGCATGAGTTCGCTGCCGGTGTTGATGAGTTCGATATTCACGCCCAAAGTTTGGGGCGGGTAAAGCGGGAGGCAAGTGCGGAGTTGAGCGTTACGAGCGCCAACTAGTTTCGTAAATCTCGTAATGCGTATGCTTCATGCCGAGGCGGTCGTAAGCTTGTTGCGCCCGGCGATTGTTCTTCTCCACATAAAGCCGCAGCCCGCAGACGTCGCGCCGCGACTGCGCCAGATTTTGGACGTGACTAAACAGCGCTCGAAACACGCCAGCCGAGCGAAACTCCGCCGCGACATATACGCTTTGAATCCACCAGAAGTTGCCATTGCGCCAATCGCTCCACTCGTAGGTGATGAGCAACTGGCCGATCACCGCGCCGTTCATCTCGACGACAAAGTAAGTTCCCTTTGCGGCATCCTTCAGCAAGGCACGAACGCCCCGGCTGACGATGACGGAGTTGAGTCGCAGCTTCTCGGTTTCCCAGGCGAGGCGGGCGTTGAAATCGGCGATGACGGCAGCATCGGTCAGGCGGGCCTTGCGAATTTTCATCGGCGAAAAGAATAATCAGGCCACCCGGGAAAACCAGCCTGCTCGTAGCCGACGACGTGAGGAG
>JANYBF010000430.1 GCA_025360895.1 Verrucomicrobiota bacterium | reverse complement strand
CGATCTTGTCGGGAGTTAACCCCTCGTGACGGCCTCCGGGCGCAGCCGAATCCGCTGTCACCAATTCGATGAGGTTGGTGATGAGCGGCAGGCCATTTGTGTTAAAAGAGGGGCGGCCCGGATCACTGGATTGGCCAAGTCCGCCCAAGTAGCGAACGGCGCTGAGGGGTCGCCAACCATCATAATAGCGCTTAACCGACCAAGCGGCGCAGGCGGCCTCATGAAGGCCAGCATTGAGGGTAAAATAGAGTTTCACATCCCACTCCAGATTATCCACGACGGGGCCAATACCTCCAATCTTCTTAACGAAGAGGGGATTGTCAGACACATCATTGGCAATCAAATTCCAGTGGCCGGGAGGGGTTTCGGAAGTCGGACCATCGGCCCAGAATTCGGTAAGTGCTCGGGCAAAATCGCCGCGTTTGGAAAGGTTCGGAGTGTAGGGGAGGCCCGTCACAGGATTGAGCGGACGACCAACGCCATCATTTGCGCCAAGGCTGTTGTTGCCTTGAGTGGCCGGAGAAATGTCCAATGTCACGCCGTCGTCCGGTGTCAGTTGGCTGTTTCGGCGGATGACTTCCACCACGTTGCTGACGAATTCAGAATGACTTGCGCCGCCGAAATACGGGGGGGGGCCTGGATCAATCCACGGTTTAGTCGAGTCGTTACGCGCAAGAGCAAAAGGCCGCACCCCGAGCCACTGTGCCCCGAGGTAAGGTTGAATGGGGCCTTGCGAAAATCCGTTTTGGTCCACGGCGTTGACGACTCGGAGCCGCTGCCAGTGGTTAATGTCCACCACCGTACGGCCGGGAGCGTTTGAAACCGAGCCATCGTCAATGCCAGCCCGGTCGGTGGCCAGTGGCGGATTGATGTAAATATACCCGCCTTGATTGGTGGGATAATCCGGGTAAGCAACCGGTGGGTCCCTCAGGGGATAGGGCGTCCCATTGGTCTGCCGTGAACCATCGTTACTGAACCAGGCTGAAACCGCATCATAAATGGAATTGCCAACGCCCGCCGGAGTAGAGGTGTCGCGGGAAGCATTGTTCGTGTCGTAGCCCAGTGCCACCATTTGAAGGTCGTCCAACACAAGGGTGTTGCTGGCAGTTCTGGAATACACATGGCGTTCCTTGAGCAACCGCCAAGCCGCGAAGCTGATTGCTTCTTCCCGGGCTGCCGCGATGTTGGGCGCGGTGTGTTTGGTGTGATAGATAAAACCAACCGCTCCGTTGGTGTCGTAGGCCGCCCAAGCGTCGTACATGCAGACGGAAAGGCTGAAGAGGTTGCGCGCCTGCGCCGGCGGATGCGGCGTGTCCTGTCGGATGGCGGCCAGCGCACGTTCATCCCAAACGCGAGCGACGCTATTGGTGGCATTGGCGCGGGTGACGATCAAGAGACAAACTATTGAGAGTAAGGCAAACTGGAGGTTTTTCATGGATAAAGGCAATACGGTGGCTAATCTGATTTTGCTTTGCATTTCGCAACCATTGGTGAATCCACCGCAAAATCACAGGTATTTGGGAGGGATTGCCCAAATCCGGTGGCGAAAAGCGTATTTGGCGGGGCCAATCAACCGAGGCCGAACAGTTTCAGTTTGTCGCGGTAGTTGCGGCTCAAAGTCAATCGCGTGCCATCTTGCAGAATCACCGTGTAGGCGCCATGAAACAGGGATTGAAGTTCTTTGAGCCGGTCAATATTGATAATGGTTGACCGACTGATGCGCACAAATTTCTCCGGCGCGAGTTGCGTTTCGAGGACGCTCAATTTTTCGCGCAACAGATGCGACTGCTTACCCACATGCAAATCCACGTAATTGTCCGCCGCCTCGATCCAGTCAATGTCGTTGACTCTCACGAAGACGACCCGACCATTCGATTTGACGGCCAGCCGCTCCAGCAATTTTGGCGGCGACTTGAGTTCGGCGAGTAGATTGGACAATCGCTGGTCGAGCGCGCCGCCTTGCCGTTGCTTGACCTGTTCGAGCGAGCGCTGCAGTGCCGCCTGAAAGCGACTCCGGTCGAACGGTTTCAATAGGTAATCCACCGCGTGGAACTCAAACGCGCGCAAAGCAAATTTGTCGTGCGCGGTCACAAACACGATGACAGGCATGGCACCGCCGCCGCCGATTTCTTGCAGGACCCCGAAGCCGTCCAACTCAGGCATCTGCACGTCGAGAAAGATGAGATCCGGTCGCTTTTCCTTGATCGCCCCGACGGCCTCTCGTCCGTTGGCACATTCGCCGACAACTTCAATTTCGGGTTCCTGCTGGAGAAGCTGGCGCACCCGTTCACGCGCGAGTAACTCGTCATCAACGATCAGCGTTCGCGTTTTCATGATGATTATTTTCCGATCGGAAAGGGATGCGCAACTGCACCAATAGTCCGCCTCCCGGCGCATTGCCCAATTCAAAATGATGGGCTTTACCGTACAGTTCCTGCAAGCGGGCCCGCGTGTTGGACAGGCCCACGCCCTCCCGGCCCGGGTCATGGTTTTTCAAACCGGCCCCGTTATCGCATACATTCAGGGTGAGCACATCGGCTTGACGGTTTGCGCGCAATTCGATGCGCCCCGGCCGGGCGTGAGGTTCGATGCCGTGGCGGATCGCATTCTCCACCAGCGGTTGCAAAATAAGATTGGGCACTTGCGCGTCGAGGGTGTCGGGCGCGATCTCCAGTTTTACGGTGAGCCGGTCGCCGAACCGAATTTGTTCGATTTCCAGATATCGTTGGAGAAACTTCAATTCATCGCGGAGCGGCACCTCCTGGGTGTCGGAACCTTCCAGCGCGGCCCGCAACATGTCCCCCAGCCGCATGATCATCCGGTCCGCGGCCTCCACGTCCTTGTGCATGAGCGA
>JANYBF010000426.1 GCA_025360895.1 Verrucomicrobiota bacterium | reverse complement strand
GAACCGCTGCGGAGGCTTGGGACTGCTGCCGGCGTATTGCATCGCCGCAACCGCCAGTGGAGAAACATTTTTGTCGGTATTCATAAGGGCAGACAATGTGGAACGCGTGGGCGCCCCGTGTCTGCCCTCATGTTTTCTTTTTGAAATGCTTTTTCCGCCGAACCGATAGATGCCTGCGCAGAACCCGCCGCGACGAACAATACGACGGCAGCAGTGGCAGTTGCCGGGCGGGCCATGCGATTCCACGAAGCGGCCAGTGTCGGACGCGGAGTGACAGTGGGCTTGATCCCGCGCTTGTTCCGGCGGATGCCGATGAGCGGCTCGAGGACGAGGCAGAGCAAACCGAGCGCAAGCGGCCATTGGAAGCGTTCGATGTAAACCTTCTGCATCCGCGACGCGAGTTCACGCCGGGTGAATTTTGCCAGGCCCTGTGAGTAAATTGTCTCCAGTCCCTGCGCCTGCTGGCCGAGCGGTTGATACATCGCGCCGGTCGTTTCGGCAATTTGCTTGAGCCTCGTTTCGTCGAGACGCGATTTCACGAACTGACCGGACGCGTCCTTGGTGAACCGCATTGCGCCCGCTTCGTCCATGGCCGGAATCAATTCACCGCTCGCACTGCCGACCCCGACCGTGAAAATCTTCAGACCGTTCTTCGCCGCCGCGCGGGCCGCATCGAGCGCGTTGCCTTCCAGATCCTCGCCATCGGTGAGCAACACCAGGATGCGTTCGTTGTTGCCGTTGCCTTCAAGGGCAGCTTCCGTTTCATGAATCGCCGCCGCGAGGTCCGTACCGCCGCGCGGGATGATCTTTGTGTCGAGCGCATCAAGTGACTGGCGGAACGCGTCGTAGTCGAGCGTGAGCGGGCATTGCAGAAAAGAATTTCCAGCGAACGCCACGAGGCCGACGCGGTCGCCGTCCATCTTCCCGAGCAAATCTTCCACGGCCAGCTTGGCGCGCGTGAGGCGGTCGGGTTTCACGTCCTGCGCCAACATGCTTTTCGACGTATCCACCGCGAACATCACGTCGAGCCCCTTGCGCTTGGCTTCCTCCCAACGAAAGCCGGCGAGCGGTCGCGCCAAGGCAATGGCCAGGCCGGCGACGCCCGCGATGACCAGCACCCGCTTGAACTGACGGCGAGCCGGACTGACGGAGGCGGTGAGCCGCGCGATGAGACTCGCGGAGGCGAACTTCGCCAGCTCTGTGCGCTGTCGCGCGTCGAACCGGCGGTAGCGCCAAACGAGGGCCGCACAGGTGATCAATCCAGAGAGTAACCGGAGGGGTTGGGCGAATTTCATTGGAATAACTTGGTTGGGGTTGTAGCCGCCGACGTAAGGAGGCGGACTTCTTCGCGCACCTGGCTCATCCGCCTCCTCACGTCGGCGGCTACGGGGCAACGGTGACTTTCATTTGTAGCTTGGTTTGGCATGGCTCAGGGCAATTGAGTTTCATTTCAGGCGATCAGACTCCCGGCAAACGGCGGAAGCGGGTTTGTTCCAGGCCGAGCGTCAGGCCGAGCAGCATCAAGCCGGGCACCACCGCGAGCGCGAACAGTTCGTGATACTTGCCAAACTTCTTCACCGCATGGGTGGTCTTTTCCATGCGATCAATCTCGGCGTAGATTTTCTGGAGCGAATCCGTATCCGTGGCGCGGAAGAATTTGCCGCCGGTTTCGTCCGCGATCTTTTTCAACGTCGCTTCGTCCACATCCACCTTCGCCATGACGATGCGCTGGTTGCCGAACTGGTCCTTCACGGGCACGGGCGCTTCGCCCTGCGCGCCGGCACCGATGGTATAAACTTTCACGCCCATCGCTTTCGCGGCTTCGGCGGCGGTCTGCGGCGCGACTTTCCCGGCGTTGTTCATGCCATCCGTGAGCAGGACGACGATCTTTGACTTCGAGGGTTGATCGCGCAGGCGGTTGACGGAGGTGGCGAGCGCTGAACCGATGGCCGTGCTGTCTTCGATGAGACCGATGCGGACGCGCTCGAGATTCTGTTTGAGCCACTCGTGATCGAGCGTGAGCGGGCTGACGAGATACGGCGCGCCGGCAAATGCCACGAGACCGATGCGGTCATTGGGCCGGGCTTCGACAAATTTGCTGACGACCGCCTTGACGCAATCGAGCCGATTGGCCGGCAGACCATCGAGCGTGAAGTCGAGCGCTTCCATTGAACCAGACATATCCACCGCGAGCATCAAGTCCACACCGCTGGCTTGAACTTCAGCGCGGCCCTGGCCGTATTGCGGTCGGGCCAGACCGAGGATAAGTAGCGTCGCCACGAGCAAGCGCAGCATCGTTGTCCAGCGGGCCGGGCGTCTGCGGGTTTCCCGCGCGACCGTGCGGGCGATCTCGACATTCGAGTATTCGACGGCGGCCACGCGACCCTTGCGGCCGCGCCAAATCGCGATCAGCGGGAGCAACGCGAGCAACCAGAGAAATTCAGGATTGAGAAAGCGGATCATGGCGGTGGCGGGGTTGAGGGTTCAGGGTTTTGCCTGCGATCGAACTTGAATCGTCGTCGCAAAACTCGACGCCGCTTCCGGCGCCATCTGGATTATCAAACGGAATCGCGTCTTGCGCCGCTTGACCGCGAGCCGCGGGGCGATGAGGCTCGACACCGTGCTCGCGAGCGTAATGACGCGTCGTTCCGGTCTGTAGGTGATGGATTGCACAGCGCAAATCGGAGGCAGGTGGGCAGTCTTCATAAAGTTTTCCTTGTGGGGTTGGAAAGGGTTCATTCTTTGTTGGCCAGGGTTTTTTCCGGTGTGAATGCGGGCGGGTGAGTGCGCGTCCCTGTCGCTGGCATCGGGGCACGCGCGGATTGCCACACGAAGTAAATCGCGCCGGCGTGCATTTCGGACAGTGCCGGTATGGAGTACCGCCAGCCCGCGAATTTCGCTAGGTCGCAGTGCTGGAGAAAATCACTCAAGAGGGTGCGATGCGGGGCCGCAATGGCTTCACTGCCTTCCACGAGTTCACGCAGAAATTCTTCCGTGGTGAGCCGGGGGGCATGCAGGTGGAGTTGATCTTCCAGGTAGCAGCGGATGATTTTTGAGACAGCGAAGCAATACTCGCGGGCCTGATCCGGATCCATCAGGCGGCGGGCTTCTTCGAGGCGTTGCAGCGCGATTTCACTTGGCACCATTTCGAAGTATTTGCCGTGTTGCAACCACTGCCACGCGGCGGATGCGGCGGCGATTAAAGTAACGACACCGGCTGCGATCACCACCCAGAGCCACGGAGTGGGGAAGTGTCTGGGTTGCCGAATATCCCGGATGTCTCCTAAAACCTGGGAGGTCGGAACCGACACGGTTGCAGCCGGTGTCAAATTGGTGTTTGCGAAAGCCGTTTTCGCGACCGGGGCGACGGCGGTGGGGATCGCGGCGTTCGTTGTGCCGGATGGGGTCTTCGTGAGTGCGGTTGCGGTTGCGACGGCGAACAGCAGGCCAAGCGCAACCGTGCATTGGAAAATAGAATTTCTGGAGCTGGTAGTTTTCATGGTTATTGCATTCGCCGGGCGCGGTTCTTGAAAAACGTGCGCAAGGCGGGTTCGTAGGATTCGCGCGTGTTGAGGTTCAGCGAATCCACACCTTCACTGGCGAGAGTGCGGCGCAAATTGTCCATGCGTGCCTGGGCCAGTTCGGCGAAACGGCGACGCACACTCGCGTCGGCGGTGTTGAGTTCAACAAGCTCCCCGCTTTCGGCGTCTTCGATGGCGAGCTGACCCACGTCGGGCAACTCCGACTCGTGCTGGTCATGCACATGCAACGCCACCACGTCATGTCGGCGACTCGCCAAACGGACAGCGCGGCGCACCTCGGCCAGCGCCTCGTCCTGATTCGGCAACTCGAAGTCCGAGACGAGGAACAGGATCGCGCGGCGGTTCGTGATTTGATTGGCGAAGTCGAGCGCGCGGACAATGTCCGTGCCGCGCGATTGGGGTTCGAAGCACAAGACTTCCCGGATGACGCGGAGCACATGCTGGCGACCTTTCTTCGGCGGGATGTATTGCTCGATCTGGTCGCTGAACAGGATCAGCCCGACCTTGTCGCTGTTGCGGATGGCCGAGAACGCCAGCACGCTCGCGAGTTCGGCCGCCATCTGGCGTTTGCTTTGCGCGCCCGAACCGAAGTTGCCGGAGGCGCTCACGTCCACCAGCAACATGATGGTCAGCTCGCGTTCCTCGGTAAATTTCTTCACGAAAGCGTGGCCGGTGCGCGCGGTTACATTCCAATCAATCGTGCGCACTTCGTCACCGGGCGAGTATTCCCGCACTTCGTCGAAATCCATTCCACGACCCTTGAAGACCGAATGATACTGACCCGCGAGCGAATCGTTCACGAGGCGGTTGGTGCGGATTTCGATCGCGCGCACCTTCTTCAGAATTTCCCTGGCTTGTTCGGGGTTCATGGTGAGTTTCCTTCGCTGAAGGTTCTCGTCGCCGTTCACGGAACGGGCAGTGTCTCCAGCACCTTGGTGATGATGTCTTCCGAAGAGATGTTTTCCGCTTCGGCTTCGTAGCTGACGGCGACGCGGTGGCGCAGCACGTCGAGCGCGAATGTATTCACGTCCTGCGGCGTGACGTAACCCCGACCGTTGATGAAGGCCCAGGCCCGGGCAGCCATGGTAAGCGCAATGGTGGCGCGAGGTGAGGCGCCGTAGCGAACGTACCCGTTGAGATCAATGCCGTAACGCTTCGGGTCGCGCGTCGCCAGCACGAGGTCCACAATGTAATCCCGTAGCTTGTCGTCCACGTAAACCGAGTTCACGACGCGGCGAGCGGCCATGATATCCGCGCCCGACACCACCGGTTGAACACTGAAATCCGGCTCGCTGGTGGCCATCGCGTCGAGGATGGCGCGTTCCTCGGAACGATTGGGATAATCCACGATGACCTTGAGCATGAAGCGGTCAACCTGAGCTTCGGGCAGCGGATAAGTGCCTTCCTGTTCGAGCGGATTCTGCGTCGCCATCACCAGGAATGGCTGCGGCAATTGGAAAGTTTCGTCGCCGAGGGTGACCTGGCGTTCCTGCATCGCTTCGAGCAAGGCGCTCTGCACTTTGGCGGGCGCGCGATTAATTTCGTCGGCGAGGATAAAGTTGCTGAAAATGGGGCCATGCTTCGTGTGAAAGCTGCCGTCGCGGGGATTGTAAATCATCGTGCCGACGATGTCGGCGGGCAGCATGTCCGGCGTGAATTGCAGCCGTTGAAATTTCAACTGTGTCGCGGCCGCGAGCGTCTTCAGCGAAAGCGTCTTCGCGAGGCCGGGGACGCCTTCGAGCAGAATGTGACCATTAGTGACGAGGCCGACCAGTAGCCGGTCCACGAGATTCTTCTGGCCGACGAGCACGCGGGCGATCTCCTGGCGCAGCGGCGCGACCCACGCGGAATTTTGCCGCACGGCTTCATTGATCGCCTGAATGCGTTCGTTGTGGCCGCCCGGCGCCACGGGGCTGGCATAGTTGTGCTGGGGCGCGACCGGTGGCAACGTCCGGGGCATCGGAGCGCCGCGATAACGGATAGCTTCCAGTTCGGTTTCCGTCGTCGGGGCGGCGGTTTGCTTGTTCCAATTTGAATTGCTCATAGCTTTTGTTGTTGTTTCGTTGTGAGAGTGTTCACGCTTTTGCTCTCGTTCTTACAACATCAGACCATGCGCCACTTACCGGACGCTTACGGGAACATTACAGTTCTGAAAGGTTGCGCCGGTGGCGGGTCACGTATCGGTTTAACATTGTCGCCACCGAGCGGGCGCGGGCGTTGACCGAAGCTGTCCCGCTTTGGTGGAGAGCTTGAACTTCCCGAACCTGGGGACAACGCGCGATTGCGTGAGGCCGAGGCTTTGGCTAAACTGTGAGGGTGATTTTCTGGAAGCCAATCCGACTTGGGGTGCTGGCCGTGCTATGCGTCATTGGGTGGGGCGGCTGTTCCCCGGCGGGGCCAGGAGTGACGGACGAGAAGCGCGAACCCCTTTTTTTGGTTGGGCTCAGCCGGGTTAACGTGATGGATTTCGAGGGCGCGATCGAAGCGTTCCAGCAGGCCCTGGAGGCCAATCCGCAGTCCGCTGCTGCGCATCTTCAATTGGGCTGGCTCTACGCTGGAAAAGTTTCCGACCCGGCCGCCGCCATCTACCACTATGAACAGTTTCTGCGGCGCCAGCCGGCGGATCCCAACGCCAAGATGATTCGCCAACAAATTGTTGGATTGAAACACACTCTAGCCGGGGCCGTCTTACCCATGCCGCCGGTCTCGGGCCTGCAAAAGCAGGTCGAATATTTGCAGGAAAAAAATCGGCGCTTGCAGGAGGATTTAGATCGCTTGCGCCGTGAATTTGCCTCGCGCTCGGCATTGACGAATCCACCTCCCGAGCCAGTCGTCGTTGGGCGAAATAGTCCTGTAGCGGGCAGAGTTTTGGCGGCGAGCAACCCGCCGCCAAATAATGGTCGGTCGGGCAGCGCGAGTACGGTGGTTCAGACTCACAAAGTAATCGCAGGCGACACTCCGACTTCGATTGCGCGCCGATATGCCATTAGCGTGGAATCTTTGCTCCAGGCAAATCCCGGTTTGAATCCCAAGCGAATGCGGATTAACCAGAACCTGACCATCCCAGTGCGATAATCAGTTTGGCATCGCAGCCGGCCAACATCTGATATACGATTCTTGAACACGGGCGGCGCTGGGTGGTCTGGTAAAGGCGTAAGGGGCTTTCGCCAGCGCCAAACCGGACGGTGCAGAATAAAGGCTAAAAAAAACGAACATTTATTTGACAGAGTTCGCTAGATTCTAGTAAACCTCTGCGGATACATTATCTCTGGGTCGGTTACGAACCAAAAAAATCTATGAAAACATATGCGGCCTCCGTCGGTTTACTTGCATTTGGCACCTCTTTTCTTGGAGCGGTGGAAAATGCTGCGTTGAACAGTCAGCAAACCACCAAGCCATGGAGTGTTTCCGCGTCGTTGCGCGGGTTCTATGACAGTAACATTAATTCGGCGCCGTCCGGCAGTGCGCAGGAGTCCAGCGGGTTTCAAATCAGCCCCTCGATTAATTACGGTTTCGTGGGTGAACGAACCTCGGTTAATTTCGGCTATTTTCTGGCGGCCAATTGGTACGATAATCCAGTTTCGACTTGGAGTGGACCTTGGGAACTTACCCAGACCATCCAAGCCGCTCTCAGTCACACTTTCAATCCTCGTATTAATGTGCTCGTGCAAGATTCTTTTGTTATTGGTCAGGAGCCGGATGTGTTGCAGGTGGCCAACACGCCCCTGGCAACGTCCCAAACCATCAATGGCGACAACATCCGCAATTACGCTTCGGCTGACCTAAATTTGCAGGTAACCAGTTTGCTCGGTTTTCAGTTTGGTTATGGCAACTCGCTTTACAACTACGATGATTCTGGTCCGGGCAGCAATTCCGCACTGTTGGATCGTATGGAAAATGCCTTCCACTTGGATAGCCGTTGGACTCTCCAGCCCCAGACCATCGGAATTGTTGGCTACAGGTATAACAATGTGAATTATACGGGTGATGAGGTCATTGGTTTCTCAGTTCCCACCGGATTCATCAAAAGTGATAATCGGAATAGTAATGGCAACACCATCTACGGAGGTGTGGAACACACCTTTACACCTGATATTGCTGGCAAGCTCACTATGGGTGCGCAGTTCAATAGCTTTTACAATGATTCTGCTGCCAGCACGAAAACCACCCCCTATGTTCAGGGAAGTTTGACCTACATGTATCGAGCGACCAGTTCGATCCAAGCCGGGGTTAGCTTGATGCAATCTCCCATTGACACGGTTGCTACGACGAGTACCGGTAGTTACGTCTTGAATGCTGAAAGCTTGGTCATTTACGGCTCGTGGGTTCATGAGATCCTTCCCAAGTTGTACAGCAACGTAAACGGCGCCTTCCAGCAGTCGAAGTACAACGGTGGCTCTGTGAATGGCGACAGTTCCTTTTACTACCGCGTCGGCGCAAGTCTGGCGTATGAATTCACCAAGTATCTGTCCGCGAATGTGGGCTATAACTGGGATCAATCCGACGCGCCGGATCAGCTCAATCAATCCTACAACCGCAACCGGGTTTACATCGGCTTGACGGCAGCTTACTAATTGAGGACGTAATTTGGACAGGGGCCGGGTTTACTGGCCCCTTTTTTTTTGCCTTAGCTATGGATCCGTTGAAATCTCAACCGCCGCAGGAGAATCGTCTTCATTTCCTTGATTACTGGCGGATTATTCGCATCCGCAAGACGGTCATCATTGCCGTTTTCCTGCTGGTGGTCATCACGGCGACTTTGGTTACGTTCATCCTGCCGGAATCCTTCGTCAGCACCTCCCGCATCAAGGTGGAACGCGACAAGTCGGACATCGAGGAATTGAGCGGCAAGGTCGGCTATAATCAATATGATCCTTATTACATCCAGACGGAGTTTGAAGTCATCCAGTCGGAACTGATCTTGGGCATGGTGGCGGACAAGTTGGATCTTAACACCGAGTGGGGTAAAAAATACAATGAGGGCCAGAAGCTTAGAACCCAGGAAACGTTGACCATTTTGCGCCAACGAATCAACCTTCGCCCAGTTCGCAACACGATGCTCATTGATATTCAAGTTTATGGTGAGAACCCGGCCGAAGCCGCCAAGCTGGCCAACAGCATTGCCGATTCCTACAAGCAATTCCGGCTCAATCAGGGCAAGGCCTTGAGCGTTGGTGGCCTCGACTCGCTTCAGGTCAAACTCCTGGAGCAGGACGAGAAAATCCGCAAGGCCAAGGAGGAGTTGACCTACTTGCGCACCAATCTGAACATCTCGGACCTTGACGCCGCTGGAACCGGGCCGCAGATGCAAATGGAAGCGGAGCAGTATCGGAAGTACGAGCAGACTCGCTTTGAACGGGAAGTCAACTATAAGAGCCGGAAAGAGGAGTACGAGTCGGTGATTGCCTTGGGGACCAATAATACCAAGGCCTTGCGGGAAGTGCTGCCGCGGGTCCAACCCGATCCGACGTTATCCGAATTGATGAACTTCTTGAACGTCGCCGATCAAAAGGCCCAATCCATGACCAACGATGTCGGCCCGAAAAATCCGGAACTTACCCGAATCAACGGACAACGGGACTTGTTAAATGAGAAAATTGACCTAGCGGTTGCGGGTATCTTGAAGGCGATGGAAACCCGGGTCGTTGTGGCCAAGGCAGGGTTGGACAGTTTGGTGGAATCAGTTGAGAGGGCCCGCCTGCTCGACGCCAAGAAACTGACAGAAAGCCGGCCCTACTTCGATAAAAAGAAAGACCTGCTTTACTTGGAGGACCTCCGCCAGTTGCTCAAGCGTAAGATGACCGTTGAAGACATTGACCAAGCCCTGCCGAGAAGCGCGCAGGTGATCATCATTGAAACTGCCAAACCGGGCATGAAACCAGTACGCCCCAACAAACCGCTCAACATCATCCTCGGAGTCGTGATCGGTTTGGTCGTCGGTGTTGGGCTTGCCTTTTTCATCGAATATCTCGACACCAGCGTTAAGACGATTGATGACGTGGAGCGGACCTTGCAATCGCCGGTGCTGGGAGTTATCCCGCAGAACGTTGGCTTACTTATCGAAGAGGGCGCGGAAAGCCCACATGCCGAAGCCTATCGTGTATTGCGCACCAATCTCATGTTCGCCCGCAAGGACGACAAGCTGAACACTGCGGCCGTCGTCAGCGCCGGCGCGGGCGAAGGTAAGTCCACTACCGTGTTAAACCTCGCCACCGTCTTCGCTCAGAGCGGTCAACGGGTGGTGATTGTGGATTCCGACCTTCGGCGACCCACCCTTCACAAATTGCTCCGATGTACCAACAATCTTGGGTTGACGAATTACCTTCTCAAGCAGAATACCTTGGAAGAAGTCATCCAGCGGACCAATCTGCCGACCTTGGACCTCCTCGCCAGCGGTAAACTGCCGAGTAGTTCGCTCGGCATTTTGAGTTCCAGCCAGATGAAGGCGCTTATCAGCGACCTCAAACAACGTTACGATTTTGTTTTCTTTGATTCCCCGCCGATCATGGGCGTCAGCGATGCCTCCATTCTTGCCAGCGCCGTGGACATGACGATTCAGGTCATTCAGTACCGTCGTTACCCGCAGCCCATGAACGTCCGCGCCAAACAGCTCGTCGAGAAGGTTGGTGGTAATTTGATCGGGATCGTTCTTAACAACATCAACATGTCCCAAGACGAGAGCTACTACTATTATAGCGGTTACTACCACGACTATTACGCCAAGAACGAGGATTCTGAGCCGCTGGACGCGAAGGCGGCGGACGATAAATCCCAGACGGAAATCAAACAAAAATACTGATTCGGTTGCCTGTAATGACGAGGTCCATGAAGAAAACAATTTTGAAAATGACCGGACAGACAATCCGTTGGTTGGGCTTGGTGCTGGCGATGGGATGGTTCACCGTCGGGTGTCAGACGCCGGGTGACAAAGAGAAGTTTTCCGCCACCGCTGCTAATGGGGCGAGTGCCAGCACAAATGCGGCTCCACTCACGGCTCCGGCACCCGAGCCCGGGGCTGGTGGTCGTTTTGCCATCGGCGATCTGGTTCGAGTCACATTTTCGGGAATTGTTGATTCTATTCTACCGCATGAAGAGCGGATCAAGGATGACGGCACCATTACCTTGCCCCTTATTGGTGCCATCAAAGCCGCTGGGAAAACGCCCGGTGAACTTCAAAAAGTCATCACGGACGCCTACGTGCCGGACTACTACAAGCGCCTAACGGTCACTGTTTCGTCCGACCGCCGGGTTTATTATGTCGGTGGGTATGTCAAGATCCCCGGGCGCCAAGAATATATCGGCATGACCACCGTGACCAAGGCCATTCAGGCGGCCGGCGATTTCAACGATTTCGCAAATCGTAAAAAGGTGATGCTCACCCGTGCCGACGGGAAAACGCTTACCGTGAACTGTATCAAGGCGGCAATAGATCCGGCTTTGGACTTGGAGGTCTTTCCCGGTGACAAAATTGAAGTGCCGTTACGTGGCCTTTTCGATTAGATGCTCCAACTGCAAATTCTTTCCGGCAAATCGGCGGGCGTCTTTTGGAATGCCCGCCGTTTGCCTGTACGCGTCGGTCGGGCTTCCGGCAATGACCTGCGACTGGAGGATGACGGCGTTTGGAACGAGCACTTTCAAGTGGCGCTGAACCCGGCGGAAGGCTTTGAATTGTCCGTCCACCCCGGCGCCATTGTCACTGTTAATCAAACGCCGGCTTCCACGATCCGACTGCGCAACGGCGACCTCATCATGGCCGGGTCCGCGCAACTTTGCTTCCGCCTCAGCGAAACCCGCCAGCGCGGGCTGCGGCTTCGGGAATGGGTTGTCTGGCTGCTGCTGCTGGGGGTGCTGCTGGGTGAAATCGCACTGATCGGCTGGCTGCTGCGGTAGCTTGTGGCCGGTTGCCGGGCACCTCCGCCGATCCGAACCGCTCGCCGCTGCGGATCTTGATCGCGTGTTTCCTGACCCATGTGACCAGTCGTTATCGGTCGAACTTCACATGCGCCAATCCAAGATTTCTTTTATGGCCTTTAGGTTCGGCGGCGAGCTATCCTCAATCCAAGTTGAAGCGAGCAATAACTCAATCGCCAGCAGCCAGACATTAGTAGCATGACCCCCTACAAAATTCCCGTTTACCAACCGGACTTGTCCGGGAACGAGAAACTTTATGTTCTCGAATGCCTCGACTCCACTTGGATCTCCGCCAAAGGCCGGTTCATCGCCGAGTTTGAAAACGGGTGCGCCAATTTTGTGGGGGCGAAGTATGCCGTCGGCGTATGCAACGGAACCGTGGCGCTGCACTTGGCTTTAGTCACGTTGGGCATCGGGCCGGGGGATGAAGTGATCGTCCCCACCTTGACCTACGTCGCTGCCGTGAACGCCATTGCTTACACTGGCGCCACGCCCGTGTTCGTAGATTCTTTGCCTGATACCTGGCAGATGGACCCGGCGGATGTTCAACGCAAAATCACCCCCCGCACCAAGGGCATCATGGCGGTTCACCTTTATGGACACCCATGTGCCATGGAAGCCTTGGCGGCGTTGGCCCACCAGCACGACGTATTTCTGATCGAAGACTGCGCGGAAGCCTTTGGCACCCGGTACCAGGGCAAGCACGTCGGTACGTTTGGCGACATTGCCTGCTTCAGTTTTTTTGGCAACAAGACGATCACCACGGGCGAAGGCGGCATGGTGATGACCGATGACAAGACGCTCTTTGAACGCGCCCGGCACTTTAGAGGGCAGGGCCTCGCCGACCACCGGGAATACTGGCACGACGTCATCGGCTACAACTTCCGCATGACCAACATCTGTGCGGCGATCGGGTTGGCACAACTCGAACGCGCCGGGGAATTCATCACCAAAAAGCAGCAACTGGCCCAGATCTATCGCGAGGAACTTGCCGGCGTACCGGTGGAGATGCACGGTGAGTTCACCGAAGCGACTCACTCATATTGGATGATTTCAATTCTGGTGAAAAGCGCGGCCGACCGCGACCCACTCCGGCAACAGCTCCGTGAGCGTGGCATTGAAACACGGCCCATGTTTTATCCCGTCCACACCATGCCCATGTATGCCGCCCGTTACCAGC
>JANYBF010000424.1 GCA_025360895.1 Verrucomicrobiota bacterium | reverse complement strand
CGGCGGCATCAGGTTTCCCAGCGTCGGAAATCGGTTTGTTTACCTGCGTCTTTACCTCGCGCTTGTTGAGTTCACCCTTGGAATCCCGCACCTCGGTTGCCCGTGAACGGGTGAATTGGTAACGTTGCTTGAACGCGAGATCGTTGGCCTCTTCTTTCGGGGAGTGTTCCGCCAACCTTTCCAACACGGTCTCCACGGCGGGCAACGGTGGCGCGGCATCATCAATTGCCCAGGCGGCGGCGAGGGGTCTCAACAGCGCAACCGCGACGATGATTTGGCAGAAGTTCTTCATGGCCCGTGCCGCTGAAAATACCTGTGCGGTCGGTCGGATTCAAGTCGCCGGCGCAGGTTTGGCTAATGGCAACTGCCAGTCGCGTCCGGCGAGGTCGAAAGCTTTGGGCTGAGGTAAGGGATGTCCAGTGCGAGGCCCCGCAGGAGCAGCAGCGTGCCGACGATGGCCAGGCTGACCGGAATCAACCGTTGCAACTTGAAGCGCAGCGCAAACTGCAGTTTTTGCCCCACCAGCGAAAGCGCCAGCATCATCGGCAGGGTACCGAGACCGAAGGCGACCATGTATTCGACCCCGTGCAAAACATTGTCCGCCGTGGCCGCTCCGGCACAGGCGACGTAAACCAAGCCGCAGGGCAACAAGCCGTTCAGCAATCCGATGCCAAACAGCGAGCTCAAGGTGCGCCGTTGCAGCAGCTTTCCCAGCGCGGATTTCAGCCAGCTTACGACCCGGGTGAGGGTGAGGGTGCGGGTGAACCGGGGGGAGACGAACAAGCCAATCAGTATCAGTGCGCCGAGGACCAGGGAAACCCAACGTTGCAGGCCGGCGATCGCGAATCCCTGTCCGAGCGAACCAAACAAAGCCCCCATCAACGCATACGTGATGATGCGACCGGTGTTGTAGAGGCTCCGGCCGGCCACAAACGTCGTGCGCCCGCCCCGACCCGCCGGTAGCGCCAGCGCAAGGGGCCCGCACATGCCCGCGCAGTGCGCGCTGCCAGCAAAACCAAGCAAGAATGCCGTCCAGATTTGCATGAAATGATCAAAGCGCCACAATCACCGGTTGATCCACAAAGTATTCCTTTTCGCCGACGATCCACCGCACGCGCACCTTCCACAATCCAGCGCGTAGATCCTTCGCGTCGAGTCGTTGAATGCCCGCTGCATTCAGGGCCAGCGGCACGTTGCGGTCGAGGCGTGCGTCCGACGGGCGATATAGATGAATATTGCCAGTCGCCGACTGGGTTTGCGCCAGGGGCAGCGTGATGACAATGACCTGCTGCGCGGGTTCGAAGGTCACGACGGCTTGCGCCGCCAAAGCCTGCGAACGGTTCATCGAATCGAGCTGGCTCTGATAACGAACTTCGCGCTCATAATAGTCGGCAGAAACCAAATCCTCCCGCTGGCGCATCGCAAAAGCAATGAAGGTAACTATGAAGAGGATGGCGACGACGAAGAATCCGGTAATGGCGAGCGGCCACGGATTGCGCGAAGACGGGTTGCTCATGGCTGAATTTCCTTTCGTGGTCCGACGAAAACCGTCTTCACCGTTTGCATCCGTTGGCCGTTCGAATACACCCCGACTTTCAATTTCGTGGTCGCGCCCGTGACCGCAGTTGGCTCCAGCTTGATCAGCACCGAGGTTTCGATGAGTTTTCCCGGCGGCACCACCAAGTTCTTGTCGCCCATGACTTCCAGTTGCCCCGCGCCGCCCTCCAGTTTCAATTCCACCGGCAGGGCGCGCATCGTTTTGTTCACCAGCTTCAGCGTGTAGAGATTCTCGATCCTGCCGTCCGGGGTCGTCATGAACAACGATCCCGGGGCGCGCAAGAACATGGCTTCCACCGCGGAACGCGTGAAAACCAGGGTTAGAAACAATAAAATCAAGCCGGTCAGCACGACCGCGTAAAGCTTCATGCGTGGCGTAACCTGAAACGCCTCGCCCTTCTCAATGCTGTTCAGCGAAGCGTAACGGATCAAGCCGCGGGGGGATCCGACCTTGTCCATCACCGTATCGCACGCGTCAATACAGGCGGTGCAATGGACGCATTCCATCTGCCCGCCGTCACGGATATCGATGCCCGTCGGGCAGACGGTGACGCATTGGTGGCAATCAATGCAATCCCCGTGACCGCCGGCGATCCGTTTCACGAGTGGTTCGTTTCGTTGCAGCTTGCCGCGCTGCTCGCCGCGTTTGTGGTCGTAGGCCACCACCAGCGTATTCTCGTCCAGCATCGTGGATTGCAACCGGCCATACGGACAGATGTAGGTGCAGGCCTGTTCGCGGAAGCGCGCGAAGTTGGCGAAGAACAACAGCGTGAAGAGAATCATGAACGTCAAACCGGTGACATGCTGGCGCGGATCGTCAGTAATGATCGGGAGGAGCGCGTCGATGCCAATGATGTAGGCGAGCAGAGTGTTGCCGATAATGAAGGACAACGCGAAGAAAAGGCCGAGCTTGAAGGCTTTCTTCGCGAACTTTCCGGCGGTCCAAGGGGCGGCCGCGAGCAGGCGTTGTTGCACGGCATCGCCCTCGATCAAATACTCCAGTTTGCGGAATACCATTTCCATCATCACGGTTTGCGGACAAGTCCAACCACACCACAGCCGGCCAAAGGCGGTCGTGAAGATGATGATGCCGGTGATGAAGATGAGCATGGCCACGGCGAAGATGACCATGTCCTGCGGCCAGAAGAGCTGGCCGAGCAGGGAGAACCGGCGCTCGACGATATTCATCATGAGCAAGGGGTTGCCGTTGATCCTGATGAACGGCCCCGTGAACATGATGCCGATGAGCAACCAGCTCACCCACTTGCGCCGTTGAGTCCATTTCCCATGCGGCTCTTTGGCATAGACCCATTGGCGCCGCCCCTGTTTGTCGGTCGTCGTCAGGTGATCACGAAAATTCTGCCAGTCGGCTTCCTGCGAAGACTGAAAGGGATCCTGGTGGTCGGATTTCTTGTTGGGCGGTTGAGTGGTCATGGGGCAAACCAACCTGAAAGCGGCCGGAGCGCGGCCGTCACAAAGCGGCGACAACCGGTATGGTTGAGGGTGTTGAAGCGGGCTGAAGCCTGCGCTCCGGTGCGCGGTTCTTGTCGTTCCGGTGGTAGCTTTACCACTTTCATTTATTCAAACTGACTCGGCCCGGTCGGCGCCGTCACCGTGTTCTCGGCGGGCTTGGGATTCGGTGGTTTCGTTCCGCGCAACGTGTAAACGTAACTGGTGACGGCCTTGATCTGATCGGGGTTCAATACCCCGCGCCAGCTCAACATCCCTTTCGCCGGCACTCCGTTGATGACGGTTTTCACGTTGTCCACATAGTTTGAGCCGTGAATCCAATAATCGTCACAAAGATTCGGACCGACCAGGCCGCCACCATCCGGCCGGTGGCAGGGCGCGCAGTACGTGACGAAAAGGCGTTGCCCATCGCCCAACACCGCTTTGTCCGTCGTCGGCGTGAGCGTGGCGATGCCCGATTCGAACTTCGCGATGGACGCGCTCTTGATCTCCTCGCCGCGCTTCCATTCCTTCGTGTATTCGGCGGCTTGCAAGTCACCCGTCCCGGTGACGTGGTAATAGATCATGTAAATCACCGCGTACACGATGGAGAGGTTGAACAACCACACCCACCAGCGGGGGAGCAGATTGTCGAGTTCCTTGATGCCGTCGGCCTCGTGTTCGAGCAGTTTGCCTTCGTTGGGATCGTCATTCATGGGAAGTTCCTTTCCGGTTCGATTTGATTTCACCATCGTGCAAAGGCAACGCGCTCATGCTTTGCGCAAACGACTTCTTCATCCGGCACACCCAGATGAGCATGCCGATGAACACGGCAAAGAACAGGCTGATGGAAATGACGCCGTAGAGTCCGACGCCGCCAATTTCGCTAAGCACATTTTTGATCATAGGTCGGGAGTTGGTTATTGGGTTACCGCGGCGACCGGTGCCACGGGTTCGGCTTTGATGTCCTTGCCGAGTCGTTGGAGATAGGCGATCAAGGCGATGATCTCACGGTCGGGTGGCGCCGTCACCGCGCCGACTTTGAGGCCGAATACGGTGGCGTCGGCCTGCTTTTGCAGATCCTTCAGCGCATCCCCATTCTCGTAACCCACGGGATACGGGACGCCGACTTTGCGGAGCGCGGCGATGCGCGGGGCGACGGCGTTCGTGTCAATTTTCTGCGTCAACAACCACGAGTAGCGCGGCATGATCGATCCGGGCGACGTGCTTTGCGGATCATCCATGTGGTTATAGTGCCAGGCGTCGGGATACTTGCCGCCTTCGCGTTGCAAATCCGGCCCGGTGCGCTTCGAACCCCAGAGGAACGGATGATCATAGACGAATTCGCCGGCTTTGGAGTAGTCCCCGTAGCGTTCCGTCTCGCTGCGAAACGGCCGGATCATCTGCGAATGGCAGCCCACGCAACCCTCGCGGATGTAAATATCGCGGCCCATCATTTCCAACGGAGTGTATGGCTTGACGCTCGTGATTGTCGGAACATTGCTCTTGATGAGAAACATTGGAACGATCTCGACCAGACCGCCAATCGCCACCGCCACGAGGGCGAGGACTGTGAGCGTCAGGGGTTTCGCCTCGAGCCAGCGATGTTTGTAAGGATGATCGTCGTGTGCGTGAGTTCCCCTGGTGAGCGCCGCCGCCTGCGCCTCGGTATCGGGCTCGAACTTGCCGGCCTTGGCCGTGCGCCAGAGGTTGTAGGTCATGATGACTGCCCCGACGAGGTAGAGCGAACCGCCGAGGGCGCGCAACTTGTAGAGCGGCACAATTTGCAGAACGGTTTCGAGGAAGTTCGGATATTGCAGGAAGCCTTCCGGGGTGAATTGTTTCCACATCAGCCCCTGGGTGATGCCGCTGGCTTACATCGGCACGACGTAAAACATCATCCCCAGCAGCGCGACCCAGAAATGCCAGTTCGCGAGTTTTACCGAATGGAGTTTCGTGTTCCACAAGCGCGGGAACAGCCAGTAGAGCATTGAGAAGGTGAAGAAACCATTCCAGCCCAGCGCGCCGGTGTGAACATGCGCGATGGTCCAGTCCGTGTAATGCGACAGCGAATTGACACTCTTGATGGCAAGCATCGGGCCTTCGAGGGTCGCCATGCCGTACGCCGTGAGCGCGACGACCATGAATTTCAGCATGGGCTCCTCGCGGACGCGGTCCCACGCGCCCCGCAACGTGAGCAAGCCGTTCAACATGCCGCCCCACGACGGCGCGATGAGCATGATGCTGAACACCATGCCCAACGATTGCGCCCAGTCCGGCAGCGCCGTATAGAGCAAATGATGCGGCCCGGCCCAGATATAGATGAAAATCAGTCCCCAAAAATGAATGATGGAAAGCCGGTAGCTGAACACCGGACGGTTCGCGGCCTTGGGCAGGAAGTAGTACATCAGACCGAGGTACGGCGTGGTGAGGAAGAACGCGACCGCGTTGTGCCCATACCACCATTGCAC
>JANYBF010000389.1 GCA_025360895.1 Verrucomicrobiota bacterium | reverse complement strand
TGCCCGATTGAACTGCTGGGCGAAGTTTGCTAACGTTCCAAGGTGAGTCCGACGATTTTCCGGTATCGCAACTACCGGTTTTACTTCTTCTCCCGGGAAGAACCGCACTTGCATGTGCCTGTAATTTCGCCGGACGGCGAGGCAAAATTCTGGCTCGAACCAAGAATTGAACTGGCCGTCAACCAGGGACTCGGAGCGACGGAACTGAACGAATTGCAGTGTATCGTCGGGGAACGACAAAATGAAATCCGCGAACATTGGCAGCGACACTTCCGCGCCTGAAATCCTGAATATATCCGCCCACGGCTTCTGGCTGATGGTGGCGGGCCGGGAGTATTTTCTTGGCTTCGATGACTTTCCATGGTTTCGCTCGGCGACGCTTGCGCAATTATTCCAAGTCGAACTGCACCACGGCGAACATCTTTACTGGCCGGCGCTGGATGTGGACCTGGACTTGGAACGCATCACGCATCCTGAAAAGTTTCCACTGCTGGCCAAGGTTGGAATTTGATGAAGTTGTCGAAGGCTTGCTGGACAAGCCCGCTTGCCCGGCGCAGATTCGAATTCATGAAACGCACGGGGCCACCTACCACGTGATCAGTCCTTGGTTAGATCGCTTCGCATCACATCATGAATCCAAGCATTGTAGCTGACGGGGAGTCCAGACTTTGCCGGAGCAAGGAGTATCTGGCGCGCTCCCAGGCATTGCACGAGGCCATCCGTAAGAGCCTGTTTGAAAACTCTCACCCGCCGCCGCGTGAGGGCACGCGGCCTTCAGGAATTGGCCAGTATCGTTGATCGTTGTAGGCCTGGTGGCCCCCACCGGGCGGGTTTTCAAACAGGCTCTAAGCGCTACGCAGCCGAATTGGCAGCGGCTGGTTTCTTCCGGCGCCTGGTTTTGCGCTGGCGCATCGCTGCGGAGTTTCGGAGTGAGCGACGGAAGCTTTCACCGTCGCCGCCGTCACTTTACGGCAGTCACGTCAGCGCAAATAGTTCGAAGCGAGTTTGGTTGTTTTATTGAGCGTGGACATCACGACGTCCACCAGTGCGTCAATCACGCCGTCGAGCCACGACACTCATCATCACCCATAGCAGCCCAAACACCGTCGCCCCCACTGCAAGCCGGCCCAGCCAGCTTGGCGTCTTGGTGTTCTCCGCGAACAACCCGATCGTCATCGGTTTGTTGATCTCGGTTTGCAACACCTGCGTGAACGAGTAGCGCACCCCGCGCGCCGGCAGGTTCACATGCAGCGGCGTGACTTTCGTCACGGCGAGTTGCTGCGCCGCTTCGAGTTTCTCCCATTGCTTACCGGCCACGTCCGCGTCGCCCTCGGTCTGGGCTACTCGCTGCTGCGTCGGCTCATTCAACCCCAAGTCCACCGTCCCATTGTTCAACCGGGCGTTGTTTTCAAAGTACCATGCGTTCTGCGCCTGGATTAGATTGCTGCCTTGGATCCGCCGGACCTCCTTGCCCAACTGCTCGACTTCATCGGCATTGGCGAACGACCCCTTATTCCCACCCGGGCTTTTGGCCCGGTTGTAGTTCCCCACCGCCTCACGTGTTTTCCCTTCCGCCAGTTGCTGCTTCACGGTGGATAATTCTTCCAACATCGCCTTTTGCTTCTCCGTGACCTTGGAAGTTTCCGCCTCGGAATACAGGCTGCGACTGAAGTCCTGCACCACGGGCGCACCCACGTCCGCCGTACGCGTCATGCTGCCTGCAAAATCGCGGTAATCGTAATCCGGCGGCAGGAATAAATCCCAGCGTGCGTTCTTGAGCGGCACATCAAACATGGGCGACACCAGTACCACGTCGCCGTTCCGGCGCGGGAACTTGTTCTCGCCCACGTAGGTCAACTCGACCGTGATTGGCGCGTCGCTGGCCGCGGTGCGTTCGAGCGGCAACAGCAACCGGTCGCCGCGCTTGCTTGGGCGCACCGGTGCGCCCGCCACGAATGCGCTCCAGACCGTTGTGCCTTTGGGTAGCTCGATTTCGAGATGCTGCCGGCCGTTGTTGCGCACGCTGAGGCTCGCCTCGGTCATCATCTGGCCGTCATCCGCGACCACCGACGTGAACCGCGCGCTGTCCACGAGCGCCTGCAACACCTCCGCCTCCGCGTACCGCCGCGCCTCGACGAGCAGCCGGTAGCCCGCCCGCACATAACGATACGCGAGCACGGCGGATTCCGGCGCGCGACCAGCCCACGCCGGCAGTTCGCCCACGTCAATCTTGTTGAGCAACTCGCCCGCGCTCTTTTCCGTCACTTGCAACGGCGGTTTGGCCACGAGCACCAGCGAACCCGCCTCGCGCTCCACGCCCAGCGCTTCGACGCCCACGAGGGCCACGAGGTTCGTCCGGGAATCCTTTGGCCACTCCCAGGTGACGGTCAACACGTAGTCCCCACGCACCTTGTTCTGCAATTCCACTCGCCAATCGTTGGTCTGCTGGTCGCGGCGGCGGATGTTGACCCCGCTGAGTTCGACATTCATCGCGCCCGCCGGCACGCGCACTCGAAACTCCTTCACCGGCGCATTGGCGATGTCGTATTTTACCAGCGCCCGTGCGCTCACCAGGGTTTCGGTAAAAGTGAAAGTGTTGAATACCTCGGCGCGCACCCACGCCTCGACGCTTTCGGTGGCGACGGACAACTTCCAACCCGCGGCCGCCGCATCCGTGGCGATGAGTTTGAACGCCAGCGCACTGCCCTGGTGCGTTGAACCCGTGGCCCCCGGGACGCTCGCATAGGGAACTTCGACCAGCCTGTCGAACGAAACCGTCTTTACGCCGATGCCGATTTCGGAAGTGACGGTGACGTAACCCGAAAGCTTTTGCGTGCCCAAGGGCGAAACTCCCGCGAGGCTCAATGTGAGCGGCACGTCCTTCCAGTTCTGCGAAAGCACAACCTGCAACTGGCCCGTGCCTAACGTGCGTTCTTTCAGCGAAACTTCGAGGACGCGCGCCCCGGCATTGCCGCGCTCCGCCCATTGTTGCAAGTTGGTACCGCTCACGGAATCCAGCCGCCAGCCGTCGGGCAACGCGAGGCGCAGTGCGAACACGCCGGCCTTCTTCACCGTGTAGTTCATTTGTACCACCAGCGACAACTGCTCCAGGCCGACGCGGAAATCGTTGCGGATCGTAGCTTCGATCTGCGGTTGGACCGCTTCGACGCGCACGGCGAACTCAAAGTCCGCTTTGAGAAAACGAAACGCGCTGAGCAGACTTTCCCTTGCGATTCCCGCGGCCTGGGCGAATTCCTCCCCGTCCACGCGCTGCAAATCGGCGGAGCGTTCGACCGTGAGTGCCAGTTCCTCTCCGCCCGCCAACGCCACCAGCCCAGTCTCGCGTTTCACGTCCAACGCGTGCGGGATTTCGACGCCGACGGTTGCGGGCAATGGATCAAGCATTCGCTCCGTTTCCAGCGTCAGCTTGTAGGCCGGCGAGACGCCCTTGAGCAGGTCCACGGTGAGGATTTCGCCGGCCGCATCGGGCTTGAGTTCCCAAGTCCGTAGGCTCGCGCCTTCCACGCGTAGCAAGCGCTGACCGGCCGGCAGCCGCACACGGAGTTGCTTCAACTCACCCTGCGTCACCTGGTAATCCAGGATCGTGCGGAGCTTCGTGACCCCGCCGCTGAACCGGGCCAGCGTGGTGTTCTGGCAAAAGACGGTGGCCGCGATCTCGGCGGCGCGCTTCACGCGGGGCGTCCACGTCAGGTCGAACCGGTCCGCCGCCCCGAGGATGGCGGACACACTCGTCTGACCGTTGCCCGTTGAGCGACGGAAGCTGACTGCCGTCGGGAACTCCACATCGGCCTCGGCTTCATCAATCGTCACGTTCACCTGGCTGCTCAACGCGGGCGGAATGGTAAAGGCCAGCGAACGTTTGGTGACGTCGCCGCCGAGTTTGCCCAGCAATTTCATCTGCAACGTGGCCGGGCCGCGCGCGGGCAGAAATACGGAAACCGTCCGCCCCTCGCGCACCAGCTTCGCACCACCGGTGGT
This sequence comes from Verrucomicrobiota bacterium, assembly GCA_025360895.1. Taxonomy (GTDB): domain Bacteria; phylum Verrucomicrobiota; class Verrucomicrobiia; order Limisphaerales; family JADLHS01; genus JADLHS01. The sequence continues at coordinate 1,989 of JANYBF010000389.1, read as the reverse complement.
GGTGAACGCTTGCACCGCGATGTCATCACTGAACAGCGGCAGGGTTTGATTTGTCGCGGCGGACGAAACGACGAACGTCGCATCGAACTGGGCGATCTTGTCCTGCACACGGCCGGTGTAACTGGCGCTGACAAGCGAAACGCTGTTGGTCAAAGCCGCGTTGTCCTGCGCGCGTGCCGACAGACCGGTCGCAAGCATGCCTGCCAAAATGAGCAGGGTCGCGATCGTGGAGGAGTCCGAGCCATCCATCATCGGCGGTTCGGTCGGGTCCGCGTGCTGTCGGCGCTGGCGGAACCACCAGCCGCCGTAACCCAGGGCCAGGAACAACAACATTGGCACGAGCGCAATGAACGCGATCCCGATTACGCGCCACATCGCGAACAGGCTGACGACCCCGCTGATCACGAGCAGGCCCGCCACCGCGAGCCAGAAGGCGCTCCGTTGCGGTGCGCGCCAGAATCGCCAGAACATCGCCAGACCGACCACAAACATGACCACCTGCAACAACATCTGGAGGCCGCGCCAGGTTTTCAACGGCATGACCGAGGCCTTGATGCTGAGCGGTTCTCGTTTGACGTTGAGGACCTTGGTGAAATTGAACTGGTGTCCACTGCGCGGCACATCAATGCGAATGGGCCGTACTCCCGCGGCGGTGGCTTTGGCTGGCATACCATCCCGGGGCAATGCTGCCGGGCCGCCAACCGCCAATCCCGTAGTAGGATCAATCATCGCTGGCGCCGGGCTGGCGACTGGTAAGCCGGTCGTGGGCTCAATGGTTATGGCGAGGCCGTTCGTAGCCATCGCGCCACCACCTCCACCACCTCCACCACCTCCACCACCACGCGCCAAACCATATCGCGCCATGGGTGCCGGTCTATCCTGCGTCTGCCGCTGCCGTTGGTTCGCCTCATCGCGCACCAACATTTCCGAAAACTTCTCGCTGTTGACCTGTTGCACGCTGCCATCCGCGAGCAGCACGGCGCGACCGTTTTGGTCGCTCGGCGAATAGGCGAGGATTGCACTGGGGTCGCTCGCGTCTTTGCCGGCGCCCACCCAGACGAACCGCTGCCCCGTGTTGGGATCAAATGTAATCTTGTCCGTGCTGAGTTCGGCCTTCATGTCCTCGAAACTCGCCGGCATGCGGTCGCTGTTGTCACCTGACCAGATGCGTGCGGCCAGGCCGACTTGCTTTAGGTTGTTCATGGCACTAATGCGTTGCGCTTTCGACTTCGCCTTGCTCAGCGCGGGCAATAACATCGCGCCCAGCAGGGCGATGATGGTGAGCACCACGACAATCTCGATGGCTCGTTTCATCCCACGCCGTGCCGCGGCGATGATCAGCGCCGCGAGCACCCCCACCACGAGGCAGAGAATGATGACCCCAACATTGCGCTCGATCAGGCCCCAGTAGAATTGCAGACATTCCTCCCATGCATCGCGCAGGCCGTAAGTCGTTCCGCTGGCCACGGTCATGTTGCCGTCAAACCCACTGAGGCGTTTGTTCATCGGCACGAAAAGCGCCCACTCGGCGTACGTATTCGGCACGTCGGTGAGCGGCGCCTTGAGTTCGAGCCGGCGTGGGAACAGTGATGCTTTCAAATCCACCGACTGCTTGTAAACGATGTCCACCGCGAAGGCCTGGTCCCGGTTCGCGTCGCGCGGCAGGCTGACGAGAATGTCATCGCCGTCGCGCTCCGGTTTGGCCGGCTGGCCATTGACAAACGTGCTCCACAACTCAGCACCCTTCGGCAGTGTGAACCGTTGCGCCTGCATTTCGTTGTTCTTCACCATGAAGGACGCCTGCGTGAGCATCTGCCCTTCCTCGGTGATCACGGAGATGAGTTCGGTGCGGTCGGCGACGGCGGCGAGTACCGGCAATTCCTCAAACCTCGTTACGCGGACGGTTTGCTGGTAATTTGTGCCGGTGTATTTGTAGGCGAGCAGCAAGGGCCGGGTGCAGAGCGAACGGTCGGTCTCGCTCAACTCGGA
>JANYBF010000384.1 GCA_025360895.1 Verrucomicrobiota bacterium | reverse complement strand
TGCTTTCAGATGTTGTTTCGTGGCTCGAACGCCGTCGGCTACTCCAACTATCCCGACAATGCCGTCGCCGGATTTGTGAAGCACGCGGCGGAGGCGGGCATGGATATTTTCCGCGTGTTCGATTCGTTGAACTATCTGCCGAACCTCAAGGTCGCGATGGAGGCGGTGAACGAAACGCACGCCATCTGCGAAGGGGCGATCTGTTACACCGGCAACATTCTCGACAAGGCGCGCAGCAAATATTCGCTCCGCTATTACGTGAAGCTCGCAAAAGAGCTGGAGAAGATGGGCGCACACATCCTGGCGATCAAAGATATGGCGGGCTTGTGTCGGCCGGCGGCGGCGCACTTGTTGGTGAAGGCGCTCAAGGAGGAAATTGGCATCCCGATCCATTTTCATACGCACGATACCAGCGGGATCGCGTCCGCGTCGGTGTTGTCCGCGACCGAAGCCGGGGTGGACATCGCCGACCTGGCGCTGAGTTCCATGTCCGGCTCGACCAGCCAACCGAATCTGAACTCCATCGTCGCGGCCCTGCAATTCGACCGGCGCAGCACGGGGCTCGATCTTGATGCGCTCAACGAGTTTGCGGATTACTGGGAACAGGTGCGGGCTTTCTACGCGCCATTCGACACCGCGCCGAAAGCCGGCAGCGCGGAGGTTTATTTGCACGAAATGCCGGGCGGCCAGTTTACCAATCTCAAGGAACAAGCCGCGGCGATGGGGCTCTCGCATCGTTGGCCGGAAATCGCCCGCACCTACGCCGAGGTGAACCAGTTGTTCGGCGACATCGTGAAGGTGACGCCCAGCAGCAAGGTCGTTGGCGACATGACGATGTTTCTCATCACGCGCGGCATCAAACCCGCCGACGTGTTGAATCTCGAACCGGGCAGCGTGCCGTTTCCGGAATCAGTCATCGACATGCTCTCGGGCGGGTTGGGCCAACCCATGGGTGGCTGGCCCAAAAAAATCCAGCACGTCGTGTTGGGCAAGCGCAAGCCGTTGCGGGGCCGGCCCGGGGCTTCGATGAAGCCGCTGAACTTCAAGAAAGTGGAGAGCGAACTCACCGCCAAGCTCAAGCACGAGCCGACAACGGACGAAGTGTTTAGTCACATAATGTATCCGGAGGTGTTTGCGGAATTTGCAAAGCGCCGCCGTGATTTCAGCGATCTTTCCGTGCTGCCAACGCCGGTGTTCTTCTACGGGATGAAAATCGGGCAGGAAGTTTCCGTGGAGATCGAATCCGGGAAAACGTTGTTTATCCGCCTCGTCAATCTTGGCGCGGTGGATCAAGAGGGCAAACGCGCAGTGACGTTCGAATTGAACGGCATGTCCCGGCAGCTTTCCGTTGTGGACCGTTCCGTGACGCCGAAGGTGAAAGCGCGGACCAAGGCGGATCCCGCCGTGGCAAAGCAAATTGGGGCGCCGATTCCGGGCTTGGCAACCGCGGTTTCCGTTAGTGTCGGCGCGAAAGTGGCCAAGGGCGACAAGCTGATCACGCTCGAAGCGATGAAGATGCAGACGACGATTTACGCCCCCTGCGATGGCGTGGTGGATCAGGTCTTGGTGCAAGTAAGCGATACGGTGGAGAGCAAGGATTTGCTGATGAAGCTGCGCGAAGCGTAACAAGCGACGGGCACAAAACGCATGAACGAAGAAAAACTGAACACCGACCAGAAGGCGCTGCAGATCAATATTGATAAGGCCAAATACGGCACCTTCGCCGAAATTGGCGCGGGCCAGGAAGTTGCCCGTTGGTTTTTCCGTGTCGGGGGTGCGGCCGGCACCGTGGCCAAGACCATTTCGGCGTACGACATGACGGTGAGCGATGCCATTTACGGTCCGGCGGAACGCTATGTGAGCCGGCAGCGTTTGCAGGCGATGCTCGCCTACGAATACAAGCTGCTGGTCGAACGGCTCGACCAACCACGCGGCGACAAGACCTGTTTCTTCGCGTTCGCGAACACCGTGGCCACGCGCAGTTTCACGCGGCACGAGGAAGGGCACGGCTGGATGGGAATCCAATTTCAGGCGCAACCGCGCCAACCTCCGTCCCAAATTATTATTCACGTTCGCATGTTGGATACGGAAACAGTCCGCGAACAGGAGGCGGTCGGCATCATAGGAGTAAACCTCATCCACTCCGCATACAACCGCCATCCTGATCCAGTCCGGCTCGTCGCGACCCTGCTGGACGGCCTGACCAATGCCCGCGTCGAAGTGGACATGATCCGGTTTTCCGGACCGTGCTTTGCCGGCGTGGATAACCGGCTGATGGCATTGCAGCTCGTCCAGCAGGGATTGACCGATGCCGCGCTGTTCACCGCCGAAGGCGAGAGCGTGATTCCCAGCGAAATGCTTTACAAGAAACCGGTGCTCGTGGAGCGCGGGAGTTTTCGTCCGCTCACGAATCCGATGCTCGACATGCTCGAACGCGCGGAGGAACAGTTCCTCAAGGAGCCGGCACTGACGGGGGAAACCCCGGTGACCCTCATGGAAATGACCCTGCGCCAGTTGCAGGTGGGCGAGGTGATTGATCATCGCGATTTCCTGGACCGGGTGGACACGCTGGGGGCCTTGAAGAAGCCGGTGTTGATCTCGAATTTCCGGCGTTACCATCGGCTGGTGCAATATCTTTCGCAGCACACGCAGAAAATGATTGGTCTGCCACTGGGTCTGGCGCGGGTGCGAGATGTGATGGACGAAAAATTCTACACCGATCTCGAAGGCGGTTTGATGGAATCGCTCGGCCAGTTGCTGCGCACCGGGGTAAAACTCTACGTATATCCGTGGCTAAATCGGGAGACCGGGAAGATCATCGCGCTCGACACGTTGGAGGTTGCGCCCAACCTGCGTCATCTCTTCACGCACCTCGTCGAGAATCGCTTCATTGAGGATATTCGCGGCTA
>JANYBF010000333.1 GCA_025360895.1 Verrucomicrobiota bacterium | reverse complement strand
GAACCCCATCGGTATTAAACGCGGTATCAAGGCCGTCGAAGCCGCCTTGGCGCATCTCGACAAGATCGCCAAGAAGGTTAAGGACAAGGAAGAGATCAAGCAGGTCGCAACCGTGTCCGCCAACTGGGACGACACCATCGGCGAAATCATCGCGGACGCGATGGACAAGGTCGGCAAGGACGGCACCATCACGGTGGAAGAAGCCAAGTCCATTGACACCACGCTCGACGTCGTGGAAGGCATGCAGTTCGACAAGGGTTATCTCTCGCCGTACTTCGTGACCAACGCCGAGACGATGGAAGCCAAGCTCGAAGACGCTTACATCCTGAACTTCGAGAAGAAGATCAGCTCCCTCAAGGATCTGCTCCCCATCCTCGAAAAAGTGGCCAAGCTCGGCAAGCCGCTCCTCATCATCGCGGAAGACGTCGAAGGCGAAGCCCTCGCGACGCTCGTCGTGAACAAGCTCCGGGGCACGATCAACGTTTGTGCCGTGAAAGCACCCGGCTTCGGCGATCGCCGCAAAGCCATGTGCGAAGACATTGCCATCCTCACGGGCGGCAAGTTCATCAGCGAAGACCTCGGCGTGAAGCTTGAGAGCATCGGCCTGGAAGACCTCGGCCGCGCCAAGAGCATTGTCGTGGACAAGGAAAACTGCACGATCGTTGAAGGCAACGGCAAGTCCTCCGAGATCCAGGGCCGCGTGAATCAAATCCGCCGCCAGATCGAAGAGACCACCAGCGATTACGACAAAGAGAAGCTCCAGGAACGCCTGGCGAAGCTCGCCGGCGGTGTGGCCGTCATCAACGTCGGTGCCGCCACCGAGTCCGAGATGAAGGAAAAGAAAGCCCGCGTCGAAGACGCCCTGCACGCCACCCGAGCGGCCGTCGAAGAAGGCATCGTGGCTGGTGGTGGTGTGGCGTTGATTCGCTGCATCCCCGCGATCGAAGCCGTGAAAGGTTCAAACGAAGACGAAGCCATCGGCGTGAGCATTGTGAAGCGCGCCGTTGAGTCCCCGCTCCGCGCCCTGTCGGCGAACGCCGGCGTGGAAGGCAGTGTCATCGTCGAGCAGGTCAAGAAGAGCAAGGGCAACGAAGGTTACAACGTCGCCACTGGCGAATTTGAAGACCTGGTGAAAGCCGGCGTGGTGGACCCGAAGAAGGTCACCCGTTCCGCGTTGCAACATGCGGCGTCCATCGCCGGTCTGTTGCTGACCACCGAGTGCCTCGTGACTGAAATCCCGGAGAAGGAAAAGGCCGCTCCGGCCGGTCATGGCGCGCCGGACATGGGCGGCATGGGCGGTTACTGATCCATTAAGATTCGAAGAATTGAATCAATCAAGGGCGCGGCCAGGCAACTGGCCGCGCTTTTTGTTTTCGAATGGTAAATCACCCAAGGCACGCCGGACCCAGTATTTCGATTTGCCAAATTTGTCACTTGCCGGCGCGAAGAATGGACGGCTACCGTGTGCCGATATGAACTTGGAAGATAATTTAGGCGACGTCATCCGCAAAGCGCGCATGATGAGCAACACCCCAACTGCGATGGCCGCTATCGCTGCCGGGTTGACGGAGGCCGGGTTGTCCGACCTAGAGGCTTCGGGAACATTTTCCCAACGACCAAACTTCACTGCACTCGCCGCTGCGATCGGCTTGAACGCCGATAGATTGGAAATCATCGCGAACGGCTGGCTCCCGGGCCCCAAGGATTTATCGCAGTGGCGCGAACTGCGTATGTTCACAACCGCAGGTGACGGCATGACCGTGAATTGCTATCTCGTGTGGGATGAAATCACGCGCGACGCGGCTTTATTTGATACCGGTTTTGATGCGCAACCGATTCTGGAAACTATCACCACCGGACGGCTCCAACTCTGCCACGTTTTCATCACCCACTCGCACGCCGACCACATCGCCGCGTTGGGCGCGATCCGCACCGCGTTTCCGCAAGCTAAAGTTCATAGCAGTTTAAAACACGCTCCAGCGGAACAGCGCAACCAAACCGGCCAGCATGTCGAATTGGGCGGGCTGCGCATCACCCATCGCGCGACACCGGGCCATGCCATGGACGGAGTGGCCTACCTCGTCGGCAACTGGCCGGACCAAGCGCCGCCGGTGGCCATCGTTGGCGACGCAATTTTCGCCGGCTCGATGGGTGGCGGAAATGGCGAATGGGAGTTGGCGCGATCAAAAGTGCGCGAGGAAATTCTCACCCTGCCGCCAGAAACATTAATCTGTGCCGGCCACGGCCCCCTCACAACCGTCGCCGAGGAAATGGCGAACAATCCGTTCTTTGGTTGAAGTGCGCCTGGTTGGTGATTCCCGTTTAGTTTTTCGGCAGCCGCAATTTTGCGAGCGAAACCCCTTCGCGTCGGAGAACGGTTGCCTCCACTTTCGGAACAAACATCTGTGTTTCCGCCGGCAGCGCCATGGCAATGGCATCAAAACTCTGCGTCGAACTGTTTTTGAGCAACCCCCGAACTTTACCCTCGCCCGCGTTATAGGCCGCCAGCGCCAACGGCCAATCGCCAAACTGCGCATGCAACCGCTTCAAATAGCGCGCCGCCCCCTGCGCGCTGGACTCAACTTGATAACGCTGATCGAACGGCCAGCGGCGCAAACCGAGGTCCTTCGCGGTTGCCGGCATCAATTGAAACAACCCACCCGCCCCCGCTGGACTGCGTGCCTTTGGATTGAAACCTGACTCGACTTCCGCCAGCCACACCAGTTGCTCCGGCACCTGCTCGGCTGTAAAGATGGATTTTAATTTCGACACGAGGGCGTTCGCCGCCAGGGGACGCTCGCGTTGACTCAGCTTTTGTTTCCACATCTTGCGCTCGGCCGACGACGAAGGATTAACTTCCGGCTTCGGCGGCTGCCCCGGCGTCGGTTTTGGTGGTGGCGTTTGCTGGCGAAGCTCCTCCGCGACTTCGAAGTAATCGAGCCGCGAGCGCAGCCAGGCGGCGTACGGTTGGGTTTCTGGATGGTTGTCGAGCAGCGGCAGGACAAACTTCGCCGTAGCGTTCAACGCGGCCAGATCGAGAACGCAATTGGTTTGGAGTTGATCCTGAAACTGGTGCAGGAATTTTTCCACCTGGTCTCGATCCACTTCCGGCAGCGAGCGCAACAGCCCCTCGTTCAGATTTTCCTCCGCCCAGTCCTGTGCCGAATCGAGCATCTGGCCAACGTCCAGGTCAACCTCCTGCTGCCCTAACACCGTGAGTGTCAGCATGAGCACGAAGAGGCCACAGAATTTCATGCCAGAGATAATAGAGATATTCCACTGGATATGCCCCACCGAAATTCAATCCAGCCGCACAAAGATTACCGCACGATCAGCCGCAAAACCTTGGCCAGCTTGAGCGCGAATCCTGGCAAGCGAATGTTCGGAAAATTCACCGTGGCCCCGTGCCACCCAAACCGTCCTTCCACCTTGAGTAATGTCCGATCATTAGCCGCATCCAGCTTCACCGCTTGTGCGGCGGCCCTGACCACAGGTTCGTTCGTAATCAAAAATCCATCTTCGGTAATGAAGAATCCCGTTGCCAAGAAAATGAGTGACGTGAACTTGAATTTTTGTTAGGCGTCTTGCCAATAAATCAGCTCTTAAACCACGGTCCAACGACTAGTTAATGAATCAATGAGTCAATCACCACCCGCTGCCGATGTCCCGACCGTTGCCCCGCCTTCCGAAGGCATGACTCGACTCGTGCTCGAACTCATCCGGCCTTATCGTGGGTGGTTGATCGTCGTTTTTATCGCGATGCTCTTCGAGACCGCGATGAGTATC
>JANYBF010000322.1 GCA_025360895.1 Verrucomicrobiota bacterium | reverse complement strand
AATACTCCCGCTTGGTGATGAGGCCCGGTTGGGGCACGGGATACCTGCCATTTGCATCGGGGAGCACGGGCGCCGGCGAGTCCATCGTGAAATTCTCGACGCCCGGAGCCATCTCGAACTCGCAGTTGAGCATCTCGTCATAGGTAACCTCCTGGCCGGTATGCGCGGCCATCCGGCCCATTGAGGTCACCGTGCTGACGATCACCCCGCGCTCAACTTCGTTATAGGGTTTGTCGTTGCGGATGGCGTCCATTAAATCGTTCCACTCATTTTGGTACCAATCGTCCTCACCCTTGGGAGTTTGCGACGTCCAGATTCGATCCGCACTCTTCGGCGACTGGCCTTTGAAGATGCTGGAAGGCCCGCCGCAATCGCCGCTCTTGGCGACGATCGCACTGCCTTTCGTGCCATGGATGTAACTCGAGAAGTTATCATAGCAGCCCGTAATACAACGACCGTCAAAATAAAACTTGGTGCCGTCGGGGAAGGTGTATTCCACCGAGTAGGTGTCGAAATTCTGATCCACGTAAGGAATGCCCTCGGGGCTGACGCGATATTCCCGGCCACCCAACGCCTGCGCCTTGACCGGCCAGGCGTTTTTCATCCAGCTCAAGTGATCAATGATGTGGATGTAGAAGTCGCTGTAGTTGCCGCCGCTGGCCCAGATGAAACTGTGAAAGCGCTGGATTTGATACATAAGATCGCTGATTCCCGGCGGCTTGGGCAACGAATTGAAATACGCCGCCGGCCCGTGCATGCGGTACCCACGCGCTAGAATGATGTCGCCAATTTCACCGTTATGGACACGTTCGGCCAGTTGTTCCAGATGCCGGGCGTGGCGTGAGTTCAAACCGACGCCGACTTTGAGGTTCTTGGCCTTGGCCGCTTCAGCGAGCTTGAGCATCCGCCGGCTGCTGGGACCATCCGGCGTCAGCGGTTTTTCCATGAAGACATTCAGGCCCTTTGCGATGGCATACGTGAAATGCACCCAGCGAAACGCGCAGGGAGTGGTGAGGATCACAATATCGCCAGGCTTGAGACAGTCCATCGCCTTCTTGTAAGCATCGAAGCCGAGAAATCTCCGATTCGCGGCCACGTCCACCTTGTCGCCGAAATGCTCCTTGAGGGCGCTGTATTTCGATTCGAGCCGCTCCGGGAACACGTCGGCCATTGCGACCAACTTTGTGCCCCCACCCTTGACGTTGAGCGAGTTGCCGGCGGCGTCCGTGCCCCGGCCGCCACAACCGACGAGCGCGACCTGGATGGTGTCATTACCCGCCGCGTGGACGTGCGGCAACGCGATGCCCGCCAAGGCTGAGGCGGCGGCGAAAGTGCTGGTTTGTTTGATGAATTCACGACGCGAGGTCGGAGGAGGAATTTGTTTCATGGAAAAACTTTCTGCCGGACGGTGTTGACTGTCAACGAAAAAAACGGCCGGAAAATTCCACAAGAACACCCTGACTCCGGCGGCCTCGTCGCTTTCTACCACAGCGCCGGACTCACTCGCGGCTTGCCTTGGGCACGGACGAATCTACTTTGAGCGGATATATGGAAAATGTTGTCATCATCGGATCCGGTTGTGCGGGCTGGACGGCGGCGCTCTACACCGCGCGCGCGAATCTCAAACCCCTGGTCATCACCGGCGAACAGCCCGGTGGCTTGCTGACCACGACGAGCATCGTCGAAAATTTCCCCGGCTTCCCCGAGGGCGTGGATGGTTATGAACTTATGACCCGAATGCAGAAACAAGCTGAACGTTTCGGCACGCGTGTTAATTACTGCAACGCTGTTCAAGCGGTGGATTTCTCAAAACGTCCCTTTGAGTTGACGGCGGGCGGGGAAAAATTGGAGGCAAAAACCGTTATCATCGCCACGGGCGCGAGCCATCGGCATCTGGGTTTGGAAAGCGAGGATCTGCTCGAGAAAAAGGGCGTGACGTATTGCGCGACGTGCGATGGCGCGTTGCCGATGTTCCGCAACCAGCCGCTCGTCGTCGTGGGCGGCGGCGATTCCGCGTGCGAAGAGGCAACGTTTCTCACGCGCTTTGCCTCGGTGGTTTATCTGGTCCACCGGCGCGATTCGCTGCGTGCCTCCAAGATCATGGCCGACCGCACGCTGGCAAACCCCAAGATCAAAATGGTGTGGGACTCGGCGATCACGGAAGTATTGGGGGTGAAACAAGAAAAAGTCACGGGCGTGAAGGTGAAACATTTGAAGACCAACGCCGAGCACACCCTGGACTGCGCGGGCGTGTTCATTGCCATTGGCCATGTGCCCAACACCGGAATTTTCAAACCCTTTATCAACACGGACGAGAACGGCTACATTATCCGCGCCGGGGGCGCTGCCACCAATGTGCCGGGGGTGTTTGTCGCTGGGGATTGTTCGGATCATGTCTATCGCCAGGCGATCACGGCGGCGGGCATGGGTTGCGCCGCCGCCATCGAAGCGGAAAGATTTCTGGCCGCACAGAACGCATGACGGGCGTTACTTTTCTCACCGGGAGTGGAGGGTTGCCCAAGCTCGAAATCACCACCGCGTGGAGTACGGCCGAAATTTATTTGCACGGCGCCCATGTGACGTATTTTCAAAAACGAGGTGAACCACCGTTGTTGTTCCTGAGCGATCAAAGCCGGTTCGAATCGGGTGTGCCGATTCGCGGTGGCATCCCAATTATCTTTCCGTGGTTTGGCAAACCGGCGGACAAACCCGGACAACACGGCTTTGTTCGCAACCGTTCCTGGACCTTGAAGGAAATCAAGACCACGGACGACGGAATCGTCACCACACGATTAATCTTACCGCCAGACCCGGAACTTCGAGCGGACGATATCACCGTCGAATACGAGGTTGCGTTCAGCGATGGGTTGAGCGCCGAGTTCATCGTCACGAACAAATCGGCGCAGGCGTATGCCTTTGAGAATTGCCTTCACACCTATTTCGCCATCGGCGACATCCACTCGCTGCGCGTGGTGGGGTTGCAAGGGGTGACCTACCTCGACGCTTTGGACGGACATCAGCGTAAAACCGAGACAGCCGAGGCCATCCGCTTTGCGGGCGAAGTGGACCGGGCCTACGTCAATACGCCGCACCGGGTGGAAATTCATGACACTGCCCGGCAACGGGTCATCCGCGTGGAGAAAACTGGCTCGGCTTCGACCGTGGTTTGGAATCCATGGATCGCCAAAGCGAAAGCCATGGCCGACTTCGGCAACGAGGAATATCAACGGATGGTGTGCGTGGAATCCGGCAACGTGGCGAAAAATCAAATCACGCTCGCCCCCGGTGGCATCGCGTCGTTAAAGGTGAAGCTCAGCAGCGAAGCCACAGCGTGAGTCACCGCGCTCCATCCGCCTCCTCACGTCGGCGGCGACAAAGGCTGAATGCTCAAGATTAAATATAAGCCCGTCAAACGGCGCACCACTTCTCAATCCGCCAATTCCAATCGGCACCCTTCCGACTTACCACAGGCTTGCTGGCGCGGCGTCCGGCTGTTATCAAACGGTGACTGGCAATGGACACTCTCACTCCCGAAACACAGGCGGTGGCCGTGCGACCGAAGGTCTTTCACGTCCGCAGCTTGACGAAGGTCTATGGCATGGGCGAGGCAGAAGTGCATGCCCTCGCCGGCGTGGATCTGGATTTTTACGCGGGCGAGCTGGCCGTCCTGTTGGGGCCGTCGGGCAGCGGCAAGACGACCTTGCTCAATAATCTTGGCGGGCTGGATGTTCCGACGGCCGGTGAATTGCGGTACCGTGATTTTGATCTCACCTGTGCGCCGGAAGCGGAACTTACGCGCTATCGGCGCGATTCGGTTGGCTTCATTTTCCAGTTTTACAATTTGATCCCCAGCCTGACCGCGCGCGAGAACGTGGCGCTGATCACGGAGATTGCGCGTGACCCAATGCCGCCCGAGGAGGCGTTGGACATGGTCAATCTCGGGGCGCGGCTGGATCATTTTCCCGCCCAACTCTCGGGTGGCGAACAACAGCGGGTGGCCATCGCCCGTGCCATTGCCAAGCGACCGGAGGTTTTGCTCTGCGACGAGCCGACCGGCGCGCTGGATGTGCGCACGGGCATCGTGGTACTGGAGGCGATCGAACGGGTGAATCGCGAGTTGGGCACGCTCACGATCGTCATCACCCACAACGCCGTCATGGCGGGCATGGCGGATCGCGTCATCCATTTTTCCGATGGCCGCGTGCATCACCAGCTTCGCAATGCCACGCGCGCCCCGGCGAGCAGCTTGAACTGGTAATGCTCCCCAACCTCGATCGCAAACTGCTGCGCGACCTGAACCGGATGAAAGGCCAGGTGGTCGCGGTCGCGCTCGTCATGGCGTGCGGACTCGCGATGCTGGTGATGGCGCGCAGCCTGATCTATTCGCTGGAGAGCACGCGGCAGGAATACTACGAGGCGCATCGCTTTGCCGAAGTCTTTGCGCATTTGAAACGCGCGCCGAACGCGCTGGCGACGCAACTGGCGGAGGTGCCCGGCGTGGCTACGGCACAAGCGGGCATCGCGGTGCAGGTGACGCTTGATCTGGGTGGCCTGGACGAACCGGCCAGCGGCCAGGTGCGTTCGCTGCCGGATTTTGGCCTCCCGGAATTGAACCGGCTTTTCCTGCGTACGGGAAGCTGGCTCGCCCCGGGCAGCCGCGGCGAAGTGCTCGTGAGCGAGGCCTTCGCCGAGGCCAACCAGCTTCATCCCGGCGACCAACTTGCGCTATTGCTCAATGGCCGGCGAAAGGAATTTCGCATTGCCGGGATCGTCCTGTCGCCGGAGATTATTTTTGAAGCCCGCCCCGGCGCGTCGCTGCCGGACAATCGCACCTATGGCACCTTCTGGATGCCGTACAAGGAAATTGCCACCGCGTTTGACCTCTATGGCGCGTTCAATTACCTCACCTGCACGCTCGCGCCGCGCGCGCAATTGCGATCGGTGATCGCCGAGTTGGACCGGTTGCTCGAACCCTACGGCGGGCGCGGCGCGTACGGCCGGGCGGACCATCCGTCGCACATCCGGGTGTCGGATGAAATCCGGATCCTGCAAACGCTCTCCATCGGGTTTCCGCTGGTATTTCTGAGCGTCGCGGCCTTCATGACCAACGCCGTGTTGTCGCGACTGCTGACCTTGCAACGCGAACAGATCGCCATCCTCAAAGCGTTTGGCTTCGCGAACCGGCAGATCGTTTTGCATTACCTGAAGTTTGCGTTCGTGATGGTGGTCGGCGGAGCGGCGATTGGCACCGTGGGTGGCGTCGCGCTGGGGCATCAGCTCGTAAAAATGTATCATCTCTTCTTTCGCTTTCCGAATTTGCATTTCCGCTTCGATCGCTCGGCAATGGTGCTGGCGCTCGGGGTCGGGGTGGGCGCGGCGCTGCTCGGTGTTTTCAGCGCCGTACGGCGGGCGGCAAAACTGCCTCCGGCCGAAGCGATGCGGCCCGAGCCGCCAGCGAACTTCCGCCCGGCGCTCATCGAACGCACCGGCATCGGTCACTTGTTCTCGCATTCGTTCCGGATTGCCGTGCGGAATCTCGAACGGCGGCCCATGCAGGCGCTGTTCACCGTGGCCGGGCTGGCGCTGGCAACGGGAATTTTGATCGTGCCAAATTGCTTCCGCGACAGCGTGAGCGAACTGCTCGGGTTTCAGTGGGACGTGGTGCAACGGCAGGATATGAACCTCGGCCTCGTCGAACCGGCCAGCCTGCAGGTGCGTGATCTTCTGCAACAACTGCCCGGCGTGATCGCGGTGGAACCGTTTCGCGGCGCGGCAGCGCGGATTCGTTTCGGGCATCGCAGCCGGCAGATCGGCATTCAAGGCATGCCGGCGGACACGCAACACAGCCGCGTCGTGGACGCGAAATATCGCGAAATTGTTCTGCCGCCAGAGGGCCTTGTGATTTCCGCCAAGCTCGCCGAAGTGTTGGCTGCGAAAATTGGCGACGAACTCACAGTGGAGTTTCTCGAAGGCCACCGCCCCTTGCGCGTTGTGCCGCTTATGGGGGTTTCGGAAGACCTCACCGGCATCGCGGCGCACATGGAGCTGCGGGCGTTGAACCGGTTGCTGGGCGATGGCGACGTGATGAACGGCGCGAGCCTCACGATTGACATGGCGCATCGCCGGGAGTTTTTGCACGCGCTGAAGCAAATCCCGCGCGTGAGCTGGGTCGGCATCAAGGAATCGTTGCGTGAAAATTTCCGCAAGACGACCGCCGCAAGCATCAATCTGATCCAGAGCATCTATCTGATGTTTGCCATCGTCGTCGCGTTTGGGGTGGTGTATAACAACGCCCGCATCTCGCTGGCCGAGCGGGCGCGGGAACTGGCGACGTTGCGGGTGATCGGATTTTCCGAGCGTGAAGTCGGTGCGGTATTGATCACCGAGCTGACGATCCTGGCGCTGATCGCGCTGCCGCTGGGGCTGCTGTTGGGCACCGGTTTCGCCAAAGGCATCGTGAGCGCCGTGAACACCGAAACCGTGCGGCTGCCCGTGATTTTCACGCTGCACAATTATGCCTTTGCCACGCTGGTCGTGGCGGTGGCTTCGACGATTTCGGCGCTGCTCGTATTGCGGCGGTTGAAAGAACTGAATCTTGTCAGCGCATTGAAAGCACCCGAGTGAACCGCTCAATTATTTTTCCATGACCTCCAATCTAATCCCGTCTCCGCGCCCGCCCGCGCGGCGCAACCATCAAAATCGCTCCAAGCGTTGGCTGCCGTGGCTCGGCGCCGGGCTGTTGGTAGCGTTGATCGTCATTGGCTTTGTCCCCCGACCCGTTCCGGTGGAAACCGCGCGCGTCACCCAGGGTAAACTGCGCGCCACAGTGAACGAGGAAGGCAAGACCCGCATCAAAGAGCGGTACGTCGTGTCTGCACCGGTAGCCGGACATCTACGGCGGATTCCTTTCAAGGCCGGCGCGGCCGTCAGCGCGGGCATGACGGTGGTGGCGGTGATTGATCCCGTTTCCCCGGCGATATTGGACGCCCGCAACCGTGCGCTGGCCGAGGCCCGGCGGGCCACGGCGGCGGCGAATCTCGACAAGGCGAAGGCCGCGCAACGATACGCGGCGAGTGAGTTGCGGCGCATCGAAAAATTACTCGCCGAGAAATCCGCCTCGCAGCAGGAGTTGGAAAGCGCCCAGTGGCGCGAGACTTCCGCCGCGAAGGATTTCACCGCCGCCGAAAGCGGCCTGCGCGAAGTGGAAACGGAGTTGCAGGAATTTGCCGTGAGTGATGGTTCGCCCACCAACACGGTCCGGGCGCCCGTCGAAGTCACATCGCCGACGAGTGGCAGAGTGCTGCATGTGTTCGAGGAGAATACGCGGGTGGTCCCGGCCGGGACGCCGTTGGTGACGATCGGTGATCCCGCTGACCTGGAAGCAATCATCGAGGTGCTTTCGCGCGATGGCGCAACGATTGCCCCGGGGGCGAAGGTGGAGCTGGAACAGTGGGGCGGCGGCGAAGCTTTGGCGGCGCGGGTCCGCTTCGTGGAGCCGGCGGCGTTTCTGAAAGTCTCCGCGCTGGGCGTCGAGGAACAACGCGTGAATGTGGTGGTGGATTTGGTCACGCCCTACGAGCAGCGCCGCAATCTGGGTGACAACTTCCGGGTCGAAGCGCGCATCGTGATCTGGGAAGCCGACCAGACACTCAAAGTCCCGGCCGGGGCATTGTTTCGGTGGGGAGAGAACTGGGCGGCATTCGTGTTGGCCGGTGGCCGCGCGGAATTCCGGAGCGTAACGGTGGGGCGCAGCAGTGGCAGCGAGATGCAAATCCTCGACGGCTTGAAAAATGGTGAGGAAGTGATCCTGTATCCGGGCGACCGCATCAAAGCCGGGCAGCGGGTAAAGCCAATCCAGATCGCGCAATAGGTTTGCCAAGCGGTAAACCGCACCGATGGCGAAGAGTTTTAAGCGCTGGCGGGTAATGATTGTCCGCACTTTGGTTTGGTGCTGACGTTTTCCGCGTTGCCCTGCATCGTGGCTCTCCTTATTATATTTCTCACTATGGAGCCAACCCAAGCAGCCGAAACTTTAACCGTCCGCTCAGATGGCCGACGTCCCGACCAACCGCGTCCCCTCCGCTTTCAAAACCACATCGCGCCCTATGCCACCGGCTCCACCCTCATCGAATGGGGCAACACGCGCGTCATCTGCGGCGTCACCATCGAAGAAAGCGTCCCGCGCTGGATGAAGGAACAAGGCGTCACTGGCGGTTGGATTACGGCCGAGTATTCGATGCTCCCCTACTCCACCTTGCAACGCAAACCACGCGACATCACCAAGGGAAAAATTGACGGACGCTCACAGGAAATCCAGCGC
>JANYBF010000268.1 GCA_025360895.1 Verrucomicrobiota bacterium | reverse complement strand
AACAACAGCAGTATCCGATCACGGCCGCGCGTTTCCGTATCCAACAGCACATCAATGGCCTCGATGAGACGAATATAGGCGCGGCCACGCCGAATCTTGGATTCCAAGGACAAGCGCATATCAGTACCTTTCGCTAACAGTTTACCAACGTGCCGAGTGCCAGCTACAGCCGGCCGGGCGCCGGCGCGGACGGATAACGAGACGGGCACATGCTTAAGTCGAAAACGGCGGCTGAAAGTTACGCAGGGGCCGGCATATGTCGGGGTACAGGTTCGGAGGGGCAGGGATCCAAAAAAGGCCGCTCGTGCACCACGAGCCGTCAACGACAACTAGAAATATACATGGCGACAATTAGAAATATACATGGCGGATAGCAGTTTTTCTTCAGCGACAACTAGATTTGGCTCGACGACAATTAGAAATGCGCATGGCGGAAACGAGTTTCCCGGTGCCGGGCGAGATGGGGTCTCACACCGTGTGAACACATTTCTGCTGAACCACTTTTCTTCGCGGGAGCGTCTTCCCAGAGGCTACCTGGGTCAAGGGCGGTGTTTCCGTCGCGCGGAATAAATCAGGCCTGAGCGGTGCGGGTGGGTCCCCTGGGCTCTTGTTCTTCCAGGGGACCCGCCCACACCGACTCCGGCTTTATGCCTAGCGATCGTGACCCTTGAAGCGGGGGGCCGCTGGGAAAACCATCGCCCGCGAAAAGTGGTTCAGGCGGTAGCTCCAGCGCATGGGCGAGCTCACACCGCTTCCGGTGCCGCCGGCTGACGTTGAGCGCGTTGCGCCTCTTCGGCGCGATGGCTGTTGATCTCCTTTCCGAACTCAATAATGAGGCTGTGGTGGACGACGCGGTCGATGGCCGCGGCGGTGGTCATGGGATCTTTGAAGATCTGATCCCATTCGGAGAAGACCAGGTTGGAGGTGATGACCACGCTGCGGCGTTCGTAGCGTTCGGCTAGCAGGGTAAAAAGCACCTCCATCTCCTCACGGCTTTGTTGGACGTACCCCAGGTCATCCAGGATCAGCACGTCAAAGCGATCCAGGCGGCGCAGTTCGCGTTCCAACTCAAGGTCGCGCTTGGCGCGCAGGAGCTGGCCGACGATGCGGTAGGTGGGTGTGAACAGCACGTGGCGCTCGCGTTGGACGAGTTCGTAGCCCACCGCGGCAGCGAAATGCGTTTTGCCTCGGCCAGGCAAACCGAATATCAACAGGTTTTCGGCGCGGTCCGCGAAGTCCCCGGCACACAGGTTGGGCAACAGCCGCTGAATACGCAACGGCAGCCGCTTGTGATCAAAGGTGGCCAGGGTCTTATCCGCCGGCAGGCGGGCTTCCTTCACCAGGCGCTCAATCCGGCGCTGGCGGCGGCCATCGTATTCCTGCTCGAGCAGTTCGCAGGCGAAGGCTTCCAGCGACCAGTTTTCCTGCTGGGCTTTGCTCACCACCTCCCCGACCACCTGGGCGGCCGTGGTCAACCGCAACGCGCGGAGACGCATTTGGAGTGTATCCAGCGCGGTCATAGCGCCCCCTCACGTCCCAAGAGTTGGTCATAGTCCACCAGGTTCACCCGGCCGGGTTGCAACACCGGCATCACGGCCGGGGCAGAGGTAAGCCGCGTTGCGACAGTGGTGTCATCCCAGGTGCTCGACGTCGCCAGGAGTTCGGCCAACACCGTCGCCACCTCCTGCTCGGACCCACCGGCGGCCAGCTTTAACAGGCGCAAATAGGCTAAATCGGCCCGGCGCGGCGACAGCCGCCGCTGCAGGGCCTCCCAGGCCTCTCGGAAAACGGCGCGCGGGAAGAGGTCGTCGCGGTAGCGATAATCGCGGAACCCGCCCGGCTTGCGCAGGAGGGTATCCACCACGTGCCGGTAGTTGACCTGATGCCGCTTGACGCGAAGCGGATGAGGCGCGGGAAGGTGTCGACCCGCTGGTTGGCATACCAGATCTCGATCTGCCACTCCAAGATGCGCGCGGTTACCAGCTTGCCGATCAGGCCGCTAGGAACGGAGTAGACGTTGTTGAGCACGCGGATGGTTCCCGCCGCGCTGACCCGCGGCCGGATTTCTTGGTGATCCGACAGCAAGCCCATCGTCAGCGGTTTCATCACCGCCAATTCTTCGGCCAGGCGCGCTTGCCGCAATGTGTTGCGCTTGTCCAACAGATGCCACAGAAAGCGTTCATAGTCGAGCGGATCGGCAAAGTCCCGGTTGCCGCGCAGCCACAGGTGCTGGTCCACCGCCCGCTTGAAGGCGCCGTTGGCCGCTTCGATATCCCCATTCTCATTGGGCGCGTCCACGTGAATGGTGCGCGGCTCCATGCCAAAGTGCGTCATCAATTGCAGGTAGCCTTCGTTGTAGCCGCGCTCGGCCAGGGATTGATCGCGCGCCTCCGGACCGAGTTGATGGGTCGCGGCGGTTGAGTTATCCGTCTGGTGGACTGCCGGCACGTGCCCCAACTGCGCCAGCGTGCTTTGCAGACCCAGTCGGATCGCCAGGAGCGACTCCGACTGCGCCACCCGTCCCCATTCCCAGTTCGAGTAGGGCAGCACACTGTGGATCAACAAATGGGGAAAGGCCTGGCCGCCCAACGTAATCCCGAGGGTGTTCATCCACGTCCCATCGGTCTGCAAGACTTCGCCTGGCCGATGGTACTGCTCCAGCACCGCCACCTTCTGGCCATGCAGCGCGCGCCAGGTGCTCACGTGCCGCTGCATGGTCCGCAATTGGCCTTCCTGATATTTGTCTGGCTGGTGTTCGCACAACCACTCGAACAACGTCTTGGCATCCAGCTCGGGGGCCTGCTCCAGCATCTTTTCCAATTCCGGCCAATCGTCGCCAAACGGATTCTCGCGGGTCCGATACGTCCGGGGCTGCTTCAGCTCGCCCGGCAGTTGGCCGAGCCGTTCGTATTTGCCGACCGTCAAGCGGCTGCGCAAATTGGCTTTGGCCGCTGCCTGTTCTTGGGTCCGGCCTTTGTTGCGTTCGGTCATGACAATCCTCACCTGAGCATCGGTACTGGTCATCGGCTACCTCTTCCTTGCGGAAGAGTCTACCGATACCTACAATCTCGACACTCGACTGGTGCATATTTCTAATTGTCATCCGTGCGTAATTCTAATTGTCGTTGAGGGGCCAGCAGATCGTCGGATGGACCAACCGCCTTGATCACGGCGGCAGGGTTGCGGCCCGTGGCGACGACCGCGTGGCCGGCGGCTAGGGCGGCTTTCGCAATATCGACGCCCATGCCACGGCTGGCGCCCGTAATAAACCAAACTTTATTGTCAGTCATAGGGTCTCCTTGATCAGTCGCTGAAAACGCTTCTGCTCTTACTCCGCTTGTCATAAGGTCCGTTTTGTTAGTGGTGGTTGAACAAAAATCCAGCCTGCTTTCTGAGAGCCCCGCGCATCTGCTTCAGTTCAGGTGCATTGTAGGGCGGGGCAGCGCAGGAGGATATAATAATCCTCGCGGATCGTTGTATGATCCTGCATGAATTGAAAGAAGCACAGAACCTGGGATGGATTTGATGCCCCACCAGCAGGCCGAGCGCGCGACACAGAAGGCGCAAGAAAACACGGAAGAGCTCGTCGAGCTCATCACGCGAGCCATTCGCGAAGATGGGACGGCTGAGCCGCTGAATGGTCTGTTTCTTCAACGCGCCTCCTCGCCCAGGGAACCGCTCCACGGCGTGTCTGACCTTGCCTTGTGCGTGATTGCTCAGGGCAGCAAGGCGGTGTTTCTCGGTCAAGAGCGCTACCAGTACGACCCCGCTCACTACCTGCTCTCAGCAGCCGGGTTACCTCTCGTGGGTCATGTCTTGGAGGCATCGAAGCGGCGGCCGTACCTAAGCCTGCGCCTAAAACTCGACCCTGCCCTCGTCGGCGCGGTCATGGCTCAGGCCGGTCATCCTTTGCAGCCAAACCAGGCCAATGTGAGGGCCATCAAAGTCAGCACGCTAGACGCCGGACTGCTGGATGCGGTGGTGCGGCTCGTCAGACTTCTCGAAAACCCGACCGAAGCGCCCTTCCTGGCGTCGCTGATCGCGCGAGAAATCGTCTACCGGCTCTTAAGGGGTGAGCAGGGGGACCGGCTCCGCCACATTGCGCCTCCGAGCGAATACACTGTTCCAATTGTCATGGCCATTGAGCGCCTCCATAAAGACTTCGATCAACCGCTTCGGATCGACACCATGGCGCGGGAGCTTGGGATGAGTACCTCGGGGTTCCACCACCAGTTCAAAGCGGTCACCGCCATGAGCCCCTTGCAATTCCAAAAGCGGCTGAGGCTTCAGCAAGCGCGCCGTCTCATGTTCGGTGAAGGCCTCGATGCGGCCAGCACTGCCTATCGCGTGGGTTACAACGACGCCTCCCAGTTTAACCGCGAGTACAAAAGGCTTTTCGGCGTTCCGCCAATGCGTGACGTGGATCGCTTACGAGATGGCGCCCGGCAGAACGGCGGACTAGGAGTCGATTAGAAACCAGCGCGCTGGGTCTTGCTAAGGACGAAGCGAACATAAGAACTCTTGACCGATTGAGGGACGTTCTATAATAAAGAGGCCGGAACGAAGACGCTGACAACCGAGACCGGCGCCGGGCAGTGGGCAGCGCAGTCGCCACACTTGCACCTGCGGCACACTTGCCCCGCGCTGGCGCGCTAGCGCAAGTGCCGGGGAGTGCAGGCGTGACGCATCTGCCCAGGGTGCCAGCAATGGGGTAAGGCTGGAAGCAGAAAGTTAGAAGCTGAAAGAAAATGGCGCCGCGCACCAATAGCGTGCGGCTTCTGCTGGAGCTGCTCCAGAAGCCGATCGACTTCTAAGCGTTGGCAGCGCGGCGATGGCTGGTGGCCTCAACGCCAGGGTGAGCAGCGATACGACGGCCGCCCGCGACCGGTCGGCGCCGGCTGCGACCTCGGCGCGTTCGAGGCGCTGTTTTGCCGCTGAGCAAGCGCTGGCGCCCGCGCGAGCTGCTGGGCGTCATCTGCGCGAGCCGCGGCCGATGGTCAGGGGGTAAACAGCTTCCAGTGCCCCTCGGAGATGACTTCGAGCTTGCCGTCGGCTACTTTGATGGCCGTCTGATCATCAATCGCATACGCCGGCCCGGGCATCCCGGCGGCCCATCGTTCTGCATCGGCCAGGGTATTGCCTGGCATATCCGGGTTGTCCAGGTGCGGAAAGATCGTGAAATCGACCACCCCCAGTGTTCTATCGCTGCCGTCGGGCGGGCTCCATCGGACGAAGTCCGCCCCGATCCTGGGG
>JANYBF010000256.1 GCA_025360895.1 Verrucomicrobiota bacterium | reverse complement strand
CGATGAAGAAGACGCCGTTGGCCTCACCCAGTTGATAAGTCTGGACGATGTTGGTGTGGATGAGGTCCGCCACGAGCTTGGCTTCGCCGATGAAGTTTTCGATGAAGGTTTTCTGGCTCGCGTAGTTGGCGCGCACGACTTTGATGGCGATGCGTTTGACAAAATCGCGGGCGCCGCGTTGCTCGGCTTCGTAAACAATCCCCATGCCGCCCTCGAAGATTTTACGAATCACATCGTAGCGGAAATCGTTTTGAATGCTAAACAGTGGCACGGGGCGATGTTGGGAAAACGGGAAGCCAAGTCAAGTTTTGCGCGATTTTTTTTCGCGCCGTGCCGGCGGCGCAGCAAGTTCAGTCTTGTGCAAACGAGTCGGACCATTAGAATTCGTCGCACATGGCGCAAGGCTTACATCTTTCGCAACGGCTCTCGCATTCGCTGGTGTTGGCGCCCCAACTCCAGCAATCGCTGGCGTTGTTGCATGCCCCCACGCTGGAGCTCAAGGCGCTGGTCGAGGCGGAATTGCAGCAAAATCCCGTCCTCGAGGAAATCGCGAGTGCCGACACCGAGCTGTCCGAGAAGGTTCTCCCCGCAGCGGACGACCCTTCCGAACCGCCGGCGGGCCTGAACCCGGAGGTCAACGAGGACGTGCCGGTGGACGATTTTCAGGTTGAGTTTGAAAAGCTGGTGCAGATGGATCAGGAGTGGCGGGATCATTTCGCCCAGACGAATCTGCCCACACGGGCTTCCGCCGAGGAAGAGGAGAAGCGGCAGTTCATGTTCGACTCGCTCGTGGCCGCAACGTCGCTGGCGGAAGCGCTGCTCGAGCAAGTGCGGGATTCGGGGGTGTCCGAAGCCCAACGCCCCGTCACGGAATTGATCATCGGTAACATTGACGACTACGGCTATCTCAAGGCGTCCGTGGAGGAGATTGCGACTACCGGCAATCTGCCGGGCGAAACCATTCTCGAAGTGCTCAAGGTGATTCAGACTTTCGATCCGCCCGGTGTGGGCGCGCGGGATTTGCGCGAATGTCTGATGCTCCAGCTCGAACGCAAGGGCCAGCAGGACACGCTCGAATATCAGATTGTGCGCGACCACATGGAAGCGCTTGGCAAACGGCGCATTCCCGAAATCTCCCGCGGCACGGGTGTGGATATCGAGGACGTTCAGGAGTCGTTGGAGCGCATCGCGCAACTGGAGCCCCGCCCGGGTCGGGCTTTTCTCACCAACTTGGATCAATTTGTCCTCCCTGAAGTATTCGTGAAGCGGAGTGGCGACGATTTCACGGTGACGACGAACAACGAACACATTCCCCACCTGCGCATCAGCAACGTCTATAAAGACCTGATGTCGCAAGGCGAGAACACCGCCGAGGTAAAGAATTACATCCGCGAAAAAATTCGCGCCGGAAAATTTCTCATCAAGAGTCTGCATCAGCGGCAAAGCACCATTGGCAACATTGCGAAGGAAATCGTCAAACGGCAGCGCGAGTTCATGGACAAGGGCGTGGCGCATCTGCGTCCGCTGACCATGGTGCAGGTGGCGGAAGTCGTGGGCGTGCACGAAACGACCGTGAGCCGGGCGGTCTCCGGCAAATACATGGAGACGCCGCAGGGCATCTTCGAGATGAAATACTTTTTCACGGCTGGTCTGCAAACCGATAGTGGGGCGGGCGTCTCGAACACGAGCGTCAAGGACATGATCGCCGAAATCTTCAAAGCTGAAAACACCGGCCAGCCGTTGTCCGATCAGGAAGTGGTAAAGATGTTGAAGGTCGAGGGCATCGTGATCGCCCGCCGCACGGTGGCGAAGTATCGTTCGGAGTTGAACATTCTGCCGTCAAATCTGCGTAAAGTTTACTAAGTTCCCGGTCGGAAATTTTCGGCAATCGCCTCCGCCAGTACTGCCACCATCCGGCGCACTTGTTTCGCCGTCGTGCAATACGGCGGCATCAGCACGATCACATTACCGATGGGCCGGGTTAGTACACCGCGCCGCGTCATCGCTTCACAAACCCGGATGCCAGCCCGTTCCCCCAAGGCAAACGGCGTGCGCGTTTGCCAGTCGCGAACCAACTCCACCCCGACGACCAGTCCGACCTGCCGGATATCGCCGACGTTGGGCAGCGACCATAAACTTTTCAATTCTTCCGTCAGTGTGCGCTGCAACTTCGCGCGCGAACGGATGGATTCCTTGCTCTGCAAAAGCTCCAGGCTTGTCAAAGCTGCCGCCGCCCCGAGTTGATTGCCGGTGAAACTGTGGCCGTGGAAAAAGGTTTTGAACTCGTCGTAGCGACCCAGAAAAACATCGAACACCCGCTTCGTCGTGAGGGTGGCGGCCATGGGCAGGTAACCACCCGTAAGTCCCTTGGCGAGACACAGGAAATCTGGTTGCACGCTTTCTTGATGGCAGGCGAAGAGTGGTAATTTTGCATTTTGCATTTTGCATTTTGCATTGGTCCTGCCAAACCCCGTCATCACTTCATCCGCGATGAGCAAAGCCCCTTGGTCGCGGGCAATATCCGTAACGCGGCGCAGCCAACCCGGCGGCTGCGGAATCATTCCCGCTGCGCCTTGCATCAACGGCTCGAAGACGAAGGCGGCGTAGGGATTGCCACGCTTCTTCTGCGCTCGGAATCGTTGTTCGACCTTCCCGACGCACTCCCAATTGCATTTACGATATTCGCGGGCGTCCGCCCGCTCCGGCCGGGCACGGTTGTAGGGGCAACGATAGCAATAGGGCGCCATTACTTTGTCCGTCGGGAACAGCAAACCGCCGTACGCCTTGTGGAAAAGATCAATGTGGCCCAGGGACACGGCGCCCACGGTGTCGCCGTGATAGGCGCCGGTAAGCGAGAGAAAGCGGGGTTTCGTCTTCGGCCCGCGCGTCCGGCGGGTGAATTCGTAGGCCAGCTTGAGGGCGACTTCCATCGCGGTCGAGCCGTCGTCGGAGAAGAAGACTTTTCGTAGCCGCCGACGTGAGGAGGCGGAACTGGTTGAATCCGCCTTCTCACGTCGGCGGCTACGGAGGTTGGCAACTTCAATGAGTCTCGCCGCCAGCAAACTCGCCGGCTCGTTCGCCAGGCCGAGCGCCGAACTGTGCGCGATTTTTTTCAACTGCCGGGTAATCGCCCGGTTGATCCGGGGATGCTGATGGCCATGCAAATTCGTCCAGATCGAGGAGTTGGCGTCGAGATATTCCCGACCCTGAACATCGCGCAGGATCGCGCCTTGGCCGGAAGTGATGACAATTGGCTCGCGCTTAAGCCAGTCGCGCATCTGGGTGAACGGATGCCAGACGTGGGCGTGGTCGAGTTGGGCGAGTTGGTTCATCAGTCCGAAGTCTTGAGTCCAAAGTCTAAAGTCTTCAAAGCGCGCGTTAGTTCCACGATGTCGTCCGCGGTGTGGTTCGCCGTGAGCGTGATGCGCAATCGGGCCGCGCCGCGGGCCACCGTTGGATAACGAATGGCGGGAACAAAGAAGCCGCGTTCCCGGAGGGCGCTTGCCGTCGCCACCGCCTGGCCTTCATCGCCCACAATCAAGGGTAGGATGGCGCTGGCGTGGTCGGATTTTAGATTGGGGATTTCTGATTTCAGTTCTACAACCCGTTGCCAGAGACGTCTGGTGCGATCCGAACCTTCGTCGGATTGTAACAGTTGAACTCCCGCCGTGGCGGCGGCGGCGGCGGCGGGCACGGGGGCGGTGCTGAAGATGAAACTGCGGGCGCGGTTCACGAGGAAATCAATCAGCGCCCGCGAGCCGCAAACGTAGCCGCCGCTCGCACCGAGCGCTTTGCCGAGAGTGCCCATTTGGATTTCGATGCGGTCGCTCACGCCGAGGGCTTCGGCGAGACCGCGCCGGTTGACCCCGTAAAGTCCGGTGGCGTGGGCTTCATCTACCATGAGCCACGCCCCGTATTTCTCCTTGAGCGCAACCATTTCGCGGAGCGGCGCGTGATCGCCGTCCATGGAGAAAACGGATTCGGTGACGACCAGAATCTGCCGAGGGCCGAGGGCCGAGGGCCGAGGACCTTGCGTTGCCCATTTTAGAATCGTTTCGAGATCATTGAGGTCGTTGTGGTCGAAGATACGCAGTTTCGCGCCGGACAACCTTGCGGCGTCCACGAAAGAGGCATGGATGAGTTTGTCCGAAATGATGATGTCATCCTTGCCGAGCAGCGCCGTGATGGTGCCGAGGGCGGTGGCGTAGCCGGTGGCGAAGGTGAGCGCGGCCTCCGTGGCTTTGAACGCGGCGAGCGCGGCTTCCAGTTCGTGAAACGGTGCGAGCGAGCCGCAGACCAGCCGCGAGGCACCTGCGCCCGCGCCGAATTTTTCCACCGCGCGAATGGTGGCGGTCTTGAGCGAGGGATGATTAGCCAGGCCGAGGTAGTCGTTCGAGGAAAAGTTGATCAACTCGCGCCCGCCGATTTTGATGCGCGCACCCTGTGGCGAATCCACCCGGCGCAACTCACGATGCACACCCTGCTCGCGAATGGCGTCGAGACGACGATGGAGTTCCTGATCGAACGTAGTCACTAAATCACAGATAAACACGGATGAGTACCGATGGAAAGGAAGTCCCGTGCGGAGTGCGGTCGCCGACCGGCGCTGCGTTCCGCGACTACCCGCCGGGTGAGACCGTCCAATCGCCATCAATCATTCCGGCGGTGATTGGTCCGGGGTGGGCAAGGACGGCATCGTAACTGTCGCCCGACCGGCCTGTGAAAGGCAGGGCGATGAGATCGGCAAAGGCTTTGGGCTTCAGTTCGCCAACTTGCCCGCGCAAGCCGAGCGCGCGCGCGCCGTTGATCGTAGCCATCTGGACGATATGCTCGGGCGAAACCTTGGGATGCGCTTTGGCGAAGGCGCGCAGTTCCGCAAACATATCGAGCTCGATTTTCTGACGCGGGGTCTTCTGGACGGTGGCGAGGCTGTCGGTGCCGAGGCAAATGTTCACGCCGGCCTGGGTGAGGGAACGGTAGGGAAATTCCGGATGTTGAAAGTAATCGTGGCTGCGCGGGCAGTGAACCACGCTGGTTTGTTGGCGCGCGAGCAAGGTCGCGTCGCCCGGTGCCAGGCAATTCACATGCGCGGCGAGAAAGTTGCGGCCCAGCAAGCCGGCCCGGGCGACGTGTTGCACGGGAGACCGCCGGCCGCAATCGGTCATGTCCCGTTCGTTGCGTTGCAACCAGTCGAACAATTCGCCGCGCGCGTGCCGGAACATTTCAAACTCCGTGGCCGACTCGGCAATGTGGGTCGTGACGCCGAGCTTGTGCTTGCGGGCAAGCGCGGCGGTGCGTTGCAACAGGGACGGCGTGGTGGAGTAGGGCGCGTGGGGCGAAAGCGCGGCGGTACAGCGGTGCGCGGGCAGCGCTTCAATTTTTTCGAGCGCCTCGTGCAAAATCAATTCCGGTTGGCGCCGGCTGCGGACGCCGGTCATTTCCAAAAAGGAAATCACCCGGAGCGGGGTGGCGGTCCAGACGTCCGGCAATAATTCCGGCACGGCTTCAATGTCGGCGACGGTGGTTGTGCCCGAGTGCACCAGCATGTTTGCGCCGTCGAGCCAAGCCTCGGCGTAATCGGAAAACGTCCAATGCGCTTTCTCGGTGGTGATGAGTTTGATCCAGTCACAAAAGTGCTTTTGCGGCGGGAACAAGCCGGCCATGTGGGTGTAGTCGAGATGACAATGGGCATTGACCAGACCCGGCAGTAATACGACGTCGCCGAGATCATGAACTTCGCCCGCAAAGCGGGAGCGCAGCGAACGCCAGGTACCGACGGTCACGATGCGTTGGCCGACAACCACCACTCCGCCGCCAGCAATGGGCGGCCACCGGATCGGCAGCACGACGCGGGCGCGCAGCAGCAGAGGCGTAGGACCGGCCATCAGAGCCCGCGTTCCTTGAGACTTTGTTTGGTGCGGGAGCCGACCTTGTGGGTGCGGGCCTTCGACTTGTTGTGCCGCTTGCGGATCTGCTGTTCGATTTTCTTGGAGGCCAGGTCAATGGCCGCGTAGAGGTCTTCCTCGCGGTCTTCCGCGAACAGGTCCGGGCCGCGCACGCTGAGCCGCAGGGAACAGGAGAAGGCCTTGGCCGGTACGCGGGTGTGGTCGTGTTCGAGCGTTACCCGCGCGTCAATGGCCCAACGGTCAAAATGTTCCAGCTTGTCCAACCGGGCGAGGATGTGGTCTTCAATCGCCTTGGTCAGGGTCACGTTGTGCGTCGAGAGAATTAACTTCATATCTCCATGATGCAACCGGCGTGGCGCAAAATCCAGCGGAGAAATTTTCCGGACAGATTGGAAAACGCCGACCAGCGTAGCCGCCGAGGTGAGGAGGCGGATGGTTTTAGCCCCCGTTGACCGCAAAAGTCCGCCTCCTTACGTCGTCGGCTACGCCTCAAGTTTATGCGCCGGACTGCGCTCAACGCTTGAAACGCCGCCGGGCTTGCCGTTTAATCTCCGGCGTGCCTACCAAAGTCATCGCGGTCGCCAACCAGAAGGGCGGTGTCGGCAAGACCACCACGGCGGTGAATCTGGCCGCGTGCCTCGCGGCCCTGGGCCAGCGCGTGCTGTTGCTCGACCTGGATCCGCAGGCCAATGCCACCAGCGGCGTGGGCGTGGAAAAAATCGAGGG
>JANYBF010000223.1 GCA_025360895.1 Verrucomicrobiota bacterium | reverse complement strand
ATGGTGTGGCCAGCGGCCAACCTGCTGCGACGTGACTTTCAGAATGGTCTGGCTCTCTCAACTTCGCTCCTATCACGCGGCGAATGGGTCTTTATCGGGCTCGTGGTGGCGGCGGTTTTTGTCTTTGTGGGTCACGATTTGACCGATCTGAGGTGGGCAGGCTCCGGCGACGAAGCCCGGTTTTTTGCGACCGCAAAGGAAATCAATTTGGGACAATTCACGCGTGACCCGTTCTCGGAGGACGGTCTGTGGGGCTATCACCCGATGTTGTCGCATTATTGGCAGTCGACATTCACGCGCGTGTTCGGGCCGACCCAGTTCGCCTGGCGGCTCTCTTCCCTCGTGGCGTTTGTCCTCGCGTTGCCCTCTTTCTACGTTTTTGTGCGCGAATGGTGGAATCCAAGGGTCGCGTCGATCGCGCTTGTTTGGTTCGCAAGTGCACCCGCAGCCATAACGTTCGCTCATTTGGGCTATACCAACATTCAATCTCTCACCATCATTTGCGGTGCACTAGGCCTTTTTGCCTGGGCACAGCGGACGTCGAGCATCGCCGGTCTTTACCTTTCTGGAGTTATCGCAGGGTTGGGATGTTTCACTTATTTCACCGCCCGGCTGGCGATGCCGGTGTTGCTCATTTTGGCGGTCTGCACGAACCGCGTGGGCAATGGGAATCCCACGCGCTTTCGAATTTTCTGCGCCCTGCTGCTCGGCATGTTTATGGCCGCACTCCCGGCGGTCGTGAATGCTCCGACTCTACTCAAACACATGCTAGGGCAGACTGTATTTGCGAACACCGCCGGAAACTCTGGGATGGCGGCCCTTTCAACATCTGAGTGGACGTGGTCGATGGCGGGGGAGGTCTCGCGACAATTTTACCTGACCCTCATCCATCCCGCCGTGTTTCAGC
Organism: Verrucomicrobiota bacterium; assembly: GCA_025360895.1. Lineage (GTDB taxonomy): Bacteria > Verrucomicrobiota > Verrucomicrobiia > Limisphaerales > JADLHS01 > JADLHS01. Next base: position 3,104 of record JANYBF010000223.1, on the reverse strand, counting down.
GTGGTCCAAGTTTTGTGGTTCCGCCAGTTTTCAATCCATTGGAATCGACGCTGGTTCTTGTGGGCTTGTTCGGTCTGCTTCTCGCAATCGCCCACGACGCGGGCGCTCGGGCAGTCGTGACGGCTTCGATGCTTTGTGCCTTTGTGGTCGGTGCGATTTCACAATATGGCACTCCGCCCATCACGCGGCTCGTCTTCCTGTCGCCGTTCCTGACCTTATTTGCCGCGATTGCGCTCGATCGAATAGTTACGGTGGCTGCGCAATACCATGCCGGTCTTCGGCGCCACGGCACGAAAGTGTGCGTCGCAATCGCGCTGTTCGCGGCGGCGTGGAGTGCGATTCAAGTGCAGACGGCAACATTGGAGCGGCCGCGGGGCGCGGCGCCGGGCACAACCGCCGAGGCGGTGCGGTTGGCCCGACTACAACCGCCCGGAACCGCGTGCCTGTTCATCGACGCCAATGACACGCCCTTGGACGCTCTGGATCTTTGGTTGGATGCTTATGGTTTCTCTGGGCAAGCCGTTGTTCTCGGCGGTCGCGAACCGCGGCGCCGATCCGCTGCGATGGTTAATCTCGCAAACATCGCCGCTGCGGTCCGTGCGCTCGACTCTCCCTGTCTGATTGTGTACAATTTGCAGGATTCCGCGGTGATCGAGAATTTGCGCCGGGCGGTAACGGAGCGATTTCCAAAATCCGCGATTCAATGGCAGACAAGTGATCCTGGAAAATCCTGGTCGTTGACGTACGCGTCGATTAATCGCGTTGACGAATGAGGCTGGATTGGGGGCCCAACGGAGTGCGCGGAAGATGAGTCCTCAAAGGTCAACGTGGAGACGTTGAACAATTCTCGGTTCGGCCGACGGCAATTTCGTAGCGACCTCCCGCCGATTGGACCACAGTCAAGCGGTCCAACCGACTGTAGTCGACGAGGCCGACCCCTGCTTTTGACGTAAGAACCACAACGTTTGCATTGGGGGGTACCTCTTCGAGTCGTCTGAGCATTTTTACGCGATCCACAATATATAGAAATTCGTAGTCGTTTGTTTTCGTCAGAATTTCCGCGTCAAATACTCCGTAGGTGGGCTCCTCGGGATATGATTTCTGCAGCTTGCGCATTTCGACCACCATCTGAACTATCGGATCAATCATCTTTGTTTTCACAGATGCATTGTTTATTCCCTCCCGGAACAATCGTGTCACATCTCGCTCGACCAAAACAACCAACGTCAAAGCGAGCGCCACACCCAGCCAACTCGACCGGAAACGCAGCCATAAATCCTCTGTCAAAACACCAATTGCCAGGATCATAAATGGTACTATGCAAAGCGTGCGGTAACGCATCGGCTCGGGTGCAAAAACGGAACTGAGCAAGACCGCCGCCAGGGGCACTGCGACAAGCAGAGACCGCCCGGGGCGCCTCCACGATGTTGCCAGACACCATCCCACGCTAAGCAAGGCCAGTGTGCCGCCCAGCAATTCGAAGAATCCCGTCTCGTGCCACAGGACATCATCGATAGGCGACGAGAATATAAATCGAATCGTTTGCCAGAGTTTCACGCCGGCTTCCGCTGCAACCGTGCCAAGGCCGGCCTCGCCTAACCTTTGAGATAAGTTTGGCAGATAACGGTTGAGGCCTTCAATGAGTCCACCTGGCTGAGGTCGCTGCAAATTTGCGACGACCACAGGGCTGACAGTTGCCCCCGCCATCCCGAGGAACACGACCAGCAGCATCCTGAAACGACGCAGATGCTCAAATCTCCATGGACGTCGATCAGCAACGAGGAAATCGATTGGAGGACCTTGCGCCAGCGCGCAAATCATTAGTCCTACGAGAGCCAGGGCGACCATTCGATAGGAGAAATATTCCTGCCAAAGCAAACCGACTGAAATACCGGCCAAACCCCACGAAAAGGGCGTGAATCGATTGCGGGCAAAGAAGCAGGCAGCCATCGCCGCCCCCACAGTGGCAACCGGGGCAAAAGTTTCCATGGCGATCCTGCCGGATGCAGCCAAATAGGCGTTCGCCGCGTACAGGATCGTAACTGCGATTACAATTTCTCGGGAACGGAAAAACTGCCGGGCCGCGAGAAAGAAAAAATATATTCCGCAGATCGAAAGGATCACGAATGGCACCCGCAAGGCATTCATCGAGGTACCGCCAAATACGAGTGACAGCTCCGCTAGAAAGTCTGTGAGCGGAAAGTCGGGGTCCAACAACCGTTCGGACATCGACCGAAGCGCAATTCGCCCCGTTTGCGTTTCTTCGACCACGTTGGCAAACGGTCCGGGGTAGGTCGTGAAATCAGCCAGCCGTAAAAACGCGCCTCCGAACACGACCACGGCCAAACCAAACACGGGAATCCTCCCGTCCACACGCAATGGCGGAACCTTCTGGTAATGGGGAATGAACAACGCCATTTGCCCAAAGGCCAGATAAAGCGCGTTAAGCGCATAGGGCTCCCTGAAGTAGCGACGGGAATGAACAAATGCCTGCGCAGCCGCCAACACCGCATGCAGCACCATGCAGGCGATCCAAGGCGCCCATTCATGTTTGCGCGCTAGGGTTTTGTCGACCTTCATGCTCTCATTATGACTCCGTCGGGAGGGCCGGGTCACACCGGGTGTGGGCCGGGGTCACACCGTGACACTGGACATTGCTGAGATTTGTTTGCTCCATTGATCGAGGCGGCGCTTGAGGCGGGGGTCATCCTGTCGTTTAGCTTTCAATCGCGCAATGGCCACGCTCACCGCCGACGGATCCACTCCACCCGCCCATTCGGCCAACCGCCGCAAGGTCAGACTCGTGTGCTTGCGCGCCAGCCACAGAATCTCATCGCGTCCTCCATCGCCCCGGCGCTCTCCAAACTCCGCCAGCGTTTGGCCCTTCTGGGTTTCCACCAAGCGCACGATCTCCCCCAGCGAGCGACCCCGCCGCCGTGCTCGCTCGACTTCCACCCGAACCGCCGCCGGCTCTCCGTGCAATAGCTTGCGCACCCGTTGACCAAAGGCCGCCCGACCAATCCACCAACCCGAGCGCACTCGCTCCCAATACGTCTCCGGCAGGTCCTCTCGTACTGATTCCTCCACCCAGCTGACATAGGCTC
>JANYBF010000210.1 GCA_025360895.1 Verrucomicrobiota bacterium | reverse complement strand
TGCACCTGAAAACGGACACCTTGGGAGGCACAGAAACCCCACCGCTACCGTGCGCAACTCCGCTACGCTACGCGCGGCTACGCCCTCTGAACTTTCCACCGGCCAAATCATCTCTTGACTCATGAACCCTCATAGGAGGGGATTACACCAAAGCCGAACAGGATTACCGGCAGGCTGTTGCCAAAAATCCAGATAAACCGGAGTTGGCGTTCAACCACGGCGAGGCCGCCTATAAGTCGGGTGGCTTCGATCAAGCCGCGGAGTCCTTCACCAAGGCGATGAAGAGCGATGATCTGACCTTGCAGCAGGACAATTATTACAACCTCGGCAACACACAGTATCGCCTCGGCCAGAAGACTGAAACGGCCAATGCCCAGGAAACCATCAAAACGTGAGAGCAGTCCGTCAAGTCCTACGAAGCCGCGTTACAACTCAAGCCCGACGATGCCGACGCGAAATACAATCGCGACCTGGTGAAGCGCAAACTCGAGGAGCTGAAGAAGCAAGAGCAGCAAAAGCAGGATCAACAGAAACAAGATCAGAAGAACCAGGAACAAAAGAACCAGGACAAAAAGGACGATCAACAGAACCAGCCGGATAAACAGGATCAAAACAAATCGGACGACAAGAAAGACCAGGCGGACAAGCAAAACGGCAATTCTGGTCAGCAGGATAAACCAGACCAGAAAGACGGCAAAGACCAGGACAAGCCGAAGGACCAGCAAGCGAAGTCTGGCGCAGACAAAGATCAGAGCAAGCCGGACGAGAAAAAAGACGCGCCGGACAAGGAAAAGAAGAATCCGGGTCAACAAGCCAAGCCAGACGAGAAGCCGCAGGACAAACCGGACAAAGGCGCAGGCCAGCCGGACAAGCAGGAGCAGGCGAACCAAAAGCCGGATGAAAAAAAGAAAGATGGCCAACCGCAGCCCCGCAATCCGCAACCAAAGGAAAACGCGGAGGAGCAAGCCGACGCGCGTCCTGAGCCCGGCAAGATGCCGTTTTCACCCTCCACGCGGGGCACGGAAAGCGCGAAGAACGATGAGCCGGTGAAGGATTGGTAAAACACCCGACGAGGATTGGCGTATGAAACACACTTTGAAACGAGCGACCAGCCTAACCGTGGTGGTTCTCGCCACCCTGACAATGGCGTGGGCCAAGGCACCCAGCATAACCGCCACGTTGGAGCCGGCCGAGATCGCCGTGAGCGAGGCCGCACAATTCACCGTGACCATCTCGGGCCGCAGTACGGACGAGCCGCAGATACCGGCGGTGAACGGACTCGAGTTCCAGCAGGTTGGCCAATCGAGCCAGGTTCAGATCATCAACGGCGCGATGTCTGCCAACATCAATTACACTTACGTTGTCGTGCCGACCCGCCCGGGCAACTTCACCATCCCGGCCATCAAAATTGGCCGTGGGGCTGAAGCCGCCGTGTCGCAGCCCATTGCTTTGAAAGTCGGCGGCGGTGCCGGCAGCGGCGTCCCGGCGAGGAATCGTCCGAATCAAAGCACACTGTCCGCGCCCACGGTCAATGGTGATGAGGAACAGATCAGCGCTGCGGAACAAAAAAGCTTCGGTTTTCTGCGGCTGATCACACCGCGGAATGAATTCTATGTGGGCGAAATGGTGCCGGTGGAACTGAAGGCTTACTTCCGCGCCGGCGTGGAACTGCGCGTGGACGGCCTGCCCAAACTCAACAGCGCGCCTTCACGATGAATAAACTTGGCGACCAACCCGTTTCCAGTCAGCAAGTGATCAACGGGGTGCGCTATGCGGTTTACACCTGGCCCACCGTCATCACCGCCGTGAAGGCCGGCGACTACGCGATGAGCGTCGAGATTCCCACCACCGTCACCGTGCGGCAGCAGGCGCAACGCTCCCGTTCGCGCCTGGGCAATCCGTTTGGCGATCCCTTCTTTGACGATGTGTTCAACAACTTCTTCGGCACGGCGACGCAAAAGCAGATTGCGCTCAACAGTGAGCCGAACGCGGTGAAAATTCTGTCGCTACCGACCGAAAACCGGCCGGCCAGTTTCACCGGTGCCGTGGGCCAGTTCGATCTCGCCGCCGAAACCACGCCGACGCAAACCGCCGCCGGCGACCCGGTGACGCTTAAACTCAAGATCAGCGGCACGGGCAACTTTGATCGCGTGACGGCGCCAGCCGTTGAAAAGAGCGACGCGTGGAAAACCTACAAGCCCAGCGCGAAGTTTGAGCCGGGCGACAGCGCCGGCTACTCCGGCACCAAGAACTTCGAGCAGGCATTGATCCCGACGCAGACGGGCAAGCTGGCAATCCCCGCGCTCGAGTTCAGCTACTTCGACCCGGAGAAAAAACAGTACGCCACCAGCACAACCTCGTCGGCGAGCATCGAGGTCGCCCCCGGCCAGGCGACGGCGACGGCGACACCCGCCAAGACCATGCCGACCGCGACGCCAATTGCCGGCGCTGCCGCAGCCGATCTCGCGCCCAACAAACTCATACCCGGACATTTCGCCGCGACGCTGCGCCCGTGGCTTTTGAATCCGTGGCTCGTGGCGGGCGCGCTGCTCCCTTCGGTCTTGGCGCTGCTCGCGTATCTCATGCTCCGTCGCCGGCACCGGTTGAGCCGCGACCCGAAGCAAGTCCGCGTCGCGAAGGCCCGCCGCGCGTT
>JANYBF010000185.1 GCA_025360895.1 Verrucomicrobiota bacterium | reverse complement strand
CACAACCACGCCCCGGTGACGATGATGGCCCTCAAGCTGGGCCGGAATGTCTATTGCGAAAAGCCGCTCACCCGCACCGTGAAAGAGGCGCGCTTGGTGACGCTGGCGGCTCGGGAGGCCAAGGTGGCCACGCAGATGGGCAATCAGGGAATGGCTTTCGAGGGCAACCGGTTCATCAACGAGAGGCTCGCCGATGGCGCCATCGGTCCCGTGCACGAGGTGCATGTCTGGTCGGATCGTCCGACGCATCGCGGCAAGCTGCCGTTCTGGTGGCCGCAGGGGATTGATCGTCCGAGTGACACGCCACCCGTGCCGGCCACGCTCGACTGGGATTTGTGGCTGGGGCCCGCACCGTTGCGGCCCTATCATCCCGCCTATGTGCCGTTCAAATGGCGCGGTTGGTGGGACTTCGGTTCCGGCGGCTTGGGCGACATGGGTATCCACAATCTGGCGCCGGTGTTTTCAGCGTTGAACCTGGGTGCGCCGGCGAGTGTTCATGCCAGTTCCACGCCAGTGTTCCCTGACACCGTCCCGGTCGCGAATGTTGTCCATTATCAGTTCCCGGCGCGCGGGAACCAGCCGGTGGTGACGTTGCACTGGTACGATGGGGGCATCATGCCGCCGCGCCCCGCAGAACTGGAGGACGGACGGGAGTTGAATCGCGAAGACGGCATCATCTTCGTGGGCGACAAAGGCAAGATGCTCGTCGAAGGTTGGGGCGGCGAAACTCCGCGCCTGATTCCGGAATCGCGCAACAAGGAATATCAGCGCCCACCGAAAACGCTGCCCCGCTCCGTGGGCCATCACAAGGAGTGGCTGCAGGCCTGCCGCACCGGATCGCCGACGCGATCGAATTTCGATTTCGCCGGTCCGTTGACCGAAGCGGTGCTGCTCGGGATGGTCTGCGTGCGCAACGGCGGCGATACCCTGCAATGGGACAGCGCGAACCTCAAAGTCACCAATGACGCGGATGCGAATCGTTTTCTCCATTACGATTATCGCCCGGGTTGGGGGGTTGTGAGAAAGTGAACTTACTTCGCCTTGATTTCGAAGACAGGGTGTGGGTGTTTGAGGCATCCAGTCAGAGCCAAGCGGTCGCATGGTGGCGGTAAAGAGAATTTTGAGGCAGGACACATTTGGAAGTGCGCTGGCTTGAAATTCGATTGCCGGGCGGGCAAGCTTTGCAGGCTTGGCAACTCAACCCAACGACCGTCGCCATCTAAAAATTCAAGCTATGCTTCTTCCCCAATCCCTGACCTTGGCACTGCTTTGTGCCGTGGCACTATTTCTCACCGGTTGTGCGAGCCATTCGTCGAACCCGGCCGCCCATGTGCAAACCGGTGAATCGGTCATTCTCGCCGGCTACGAGCCGGCGAACCTGGCGTTTGCACCCATGCTGTCCATGCCCGTCAAGGTGCGCAGTACGTATCGCGACGTCTTGCCGCAGACGGTTCATTACGAGTCAGGCCGCGATTACCTGCTGGAGGGGAACGGTCAGATTCGGCGCATTCCCGATTCCCGGATTCCGGATTTCCGCACCAACGTTCTCTATGGAAGGGAGGATTTTGATCACTCGCAGTTTCCCGGTTTCGGCAACGATGGCTTCTTCGTCTTCGTGGATTATTTACACCGTGAAAAATGGTCACCGGTGTCGCCTCCGGCTGAACTGAGCGGCGTGGCTCTGTCCAATACACGGAAAAAGCTTCGCGCCGGGGAGAAGGTCCGCATCGTGGCCTACGGCGACAGCATCACTGCCGGGGGCGATGCCACCGCCCCCGGGTTGATTTTTTGGGAACGCTGGGCCGCCGCGTTGCGGCAAAAATATCCGCGCGCGACCATTGAAACCATCAACGGCGCGACCGGCGGCGATTCGACGGTGCAAGGCTTGCAACGATTATCGGAAAAGGTGCTCGCGCAAAAGCCCGACCTGGTTTTGATCGGCTTCGGCATGAACGATCACAACCGGGGCGGCGTGCCACCGGCGGCGTTTGCGGACAATCTGCGAGCAATGATTGACCGGGTTCGGGCTGAGACCGGGGCGGAGATTGTTTTGTTTTCGACCTTCCCACCGAATCCGAAATGGCATTACGGCACGCACAACATGGCGGCCTACGCGGCCGCGACGGAAGCCGTGGCGCGGGAAAAGCAATGTGCTTATGCCGACGTGTATCACCTCTGGCAGCAATTTGCCGGAAAGAAAAGGCCGGAAGATCTTCTCGGCAACAACATCAATCACCCAAACGATGTCGGGCATTGGATTTATTTCCAGGCATTGGTTGCGATGAAGGGGCCGTAGCGATGGGACTTGGGGTTCCAGCGACGAGCAGGTCCGCTGGTGGAACGGAAGGGCGGCGGTCTAAACCGCTTCACACATGGCTTTCAATCCACTCGCGAACATCTGCAAGCACTTGGTCGCGATCCAGGTCGTTGTGCGGTTCATGATAGCTGTCAGGATAGATCAGCATGCGCTTGTCCGCAGAATTTACCTCGTGGAAAAACTTCTGAACTCCCGCCACCGTGCTGAGCGGGTCCACCCCTCCATGAATGGCGAGCAGTGGGAGGCGTATGGTGGGGGCGTGTCGTTTGACCGATGCAATCATCGCGAGCGCCTCGGTACCAAACCGCGCGGTCACACGCTTTAACACCAAAGGATCCGCCAGGAAATCGGCCTCCACCCGGGGATCGCGAGACAATGTGATCCTCCCTTGGGGGCGTAGGGGTATCGAAAATGTGGGCCAAAAAAAAGAGAAGATCCGAGCCAAAGCAACCAGATGGGGTCGGGCTACCCCGACTGGTTCAATGGCCGCACCACAAATGATGGCGCCATTGACCGCCGTGGGCTGCGCTGTCAGGTGCGACAACACGATGAGCGCTCCGAGGCTGTGGCCGAACAGGAACACGGGAAGACCGGGATAAGAGGTCCGGATCGAGTGGAGAAAAAGGCCGAGGTCCGTGGAGTAATCTTGCCAACGGTCAATATGGCCACGCCGACCGGAAGAGCGACCATGTCCTCGCAAATCAAATCCACAGACACCAATTTGGGCGGACAAGAAAAGGGCCACCATGTTCGCATAGCGGGCGGAATGTTCAGTAACTCCATGGACGACCGCCATTAGGGCGCGCGGAGACTCATCGGGCATCCAGTACTGGGAGTACAGTGAGATGCGGCCAGCACCTTCGAAAACGTTTACGGTGTGTTTCATGATGATTATTTTGATTGGTTCAGCGCCCATCAGCGCTGCTGCTGGTCGGAAGCAGCCTGGCTTTCCTGCCAAAGGCAAATACTGGTCATCCCAGGCTATTCGCCGACGGGGGTAGGCGGTCAGGAATCACCCGCCGGCGAACACCGGGCGAAAATTCGCCGCCATTAAGATGCGCGCCACCTGTTCGCGTTGGTCGCCCTGAATTTCAATCTGGCCGTCCTTCACCGTGCCACCCGTGCCGCAGGCTTTCTGCATCGCCTTGGCCAGTTGCTCCTTTTCTGGCAGACCGATGCCGACAAAGCCCCGAACGACCGTCACCGTCTTGCCGCCGCGCCCGGCTTTCTCACGAATGATGTCCACCCGTCCACGATTTTTTGCGGGTATTTTGTTAGGGGAAGGTGCGGCCTCCGCCGGTGGCCTTTCAGTGGCGGGCGGAAGGCCGGCGCTGGACAAGCCGGCAAAGGGATTATGACCGAAGCTTGATCCGCCATCGGTGGGAATGCGTTTGGAACTGCTCATGCGTATTTTCGAAAGTGAGGTTAGCCAGCGCGCCGGGGCGGTGGAAACCAAATTGCGCGCCGGTTTGGGCCATGATTCTACGTGACAAACACGGCTGGATGTGAATTAATCGGATTGCGTTTTAATAAACCAATCAGGAGTTCATATGCGTCGCAATTTCCTCGGACTTTTAATCTTCACTTGGGCGCTCATGCACCTGTCACCGGCTCAGGCTGCCCCCACCATTGTCTCCACGGTGCCGCTCAATGGAGCCAGTGGGGTTTCGACATCCGCACCTGTGGTCTTCACTTTCAGTGAGACGATGGATCCGGACAATACGTCCGCCATATTTTATGACAGTGCTTTTAATTTCTACACACCCACAGCGGCGTGGAGTGTCAACGATACGATACTGACCTACACTCCGTCGCCGGCGTTCCCGGCGAATAAAACGATCAGTTGGGTTGTGTCCGGACAAAATCCTGCCGGCGACCCTGTCGGCGGATTTCCTATTGGAAGCTTCACCACCGGCTCCGGGAGCGGCGGTGGCGGAACCGGGAGCGGGACAAATGCCATAACGACGTTCACCGTGGGCAAGCTTCATTCGTACAGTCAAACGTCCACGGCTTTGCCGACCCTCGATCCGGACCCTTACAGTTTCCTCGCAGTGACGGGGCTTGCGTCCAATCGCACGGCGACAAGCGTGGCGCTTACGCTGCCAACCGCCGCCGTGTCCAATCTGGATCAGATTCGTCCGGAATCGTTTATTTTGGTTGGCTCCACCAACAATCTGACCACGTTCGACAACACCTTCCCGGCGGGCAACTATAGTTTCTTTGTCCAAGCGGCTTCCTCGAACCAGACGGTCGTGGTGAATTTGCCGCCCGGTATGGCGCAGCCCAACGCGCCACATCTGACCAACTACCCGGCGGCGCAGGCCGTTGATCCAACTCACGCATTTGTCCTGGGTTGGGATCCGTTCTCCGGCGGGACGGCGGCCGACTATATCTCCGTGGATATTGGCGAGGCCTACAGCTCCACCAATGCTGGTTCACTTGGGGCATTGCCCGGCACGGCTGTGGCGTTCACGATTCCCGCCGGCAAGTTGCAGTCGAACACCAACTACGATTCAAGCATCAGTTTCTACCATTTCCTAGCCGTAACCAACGCGAGTTACGCCACCACCGCTTTTCGCGTGACGTCCACGACTTTCTCTCTGATCACCACCAGCGGCGCGACCAGCAGTCCGTTAGTGCTTACTAATGCAAGCTGGGCGCCCGGCATCTTTAGTTTTGATGTTCTCTGTGCCCCGGGTCAAACCGTGACCATCGAGTACACCAATGTTTTGTCCGCCGGGGCGTGGCCGAAATTGCTAACCACCAACAGCCCGGGCTCGCGGGTTCATATCGTTTCCCCCCAAGCGGGGACGATTCCATCTCTCTTCTACCGCGCCCGCACCGGGCCTTAGCCGAGACCGTCCGATTGCCGGAGAGCTTTCTCCTCTTTCGATCATGATCGCCATGATGCCAGTTCTGACCGGACAGAACTTGATCCCGGTTCCCGCACCCGGTGGTGCCAAACAACTCAGCGGATGTTTCAGGATGACGTCAATGAAGGAATGACCGAGTTGGCCCAGGGCAAAAGTGAGAGGAGATTTTCCAGTGACGGGTGGCGGGGTTACTGTTAAGAGGTTCAATGCTTATGAATAGACCCGTGAAAAAACTTCGCCCGTCATTTCTCACTTCACTGGTTTTCTTCGCTTCACTTTGCATCGCCTGCGGCGGGGATTTTGATGTCCGCGACGCCGTCGAATTCGATAAGCTCGTCGCGCCGGACGCGAAACTGACAAAACTGGCCGGGGACCTGAAGTTCACCGAAGGCCCGGTCTGGCTGGCTCGTGCCGGTGGCGCTCTGGTTTTCAGCGACATTCCCGCGAACGAACTCAAACAATGGACGACCAACGGTTGGCTTGCCATTTTTCGCCAGCCGAGTCAGAACGCTGATGGTAACACACTGGACCGCGCCGGACGGTTGGTGACGTGTGAACATAGTGGTCGGCGGGTGAGCGTTCAGGAAAAGGACGGAACGGTGCGCACGTTGGTGGACCGGTTCGCCGCCAAGAAGTTCAACTCGCCGAATGACGTGGTCGTGAAATCCGACGGCACAGTTTGGTTCACGGATCCGCCGTATGGCTTGCCCAAAGACGAAGCGAAGGAGCAGGCTGGCAACTATGTTTTCCGTTTCGATCCCAAAACCGAAACCACCACCGTTGTCATCAAAGATTGCGACATGCCGAACGGCCTGTGCTTTTCACCGGACGAAAAAAAGCTCTACATCGCGGACTCCGGCAAGCCGCGTCATATCCGGGTGTTCGATGTCCAGAAAGACGGCACGCTTTCGGGCGGAGCGGTGTTTTGCCAGATTGACAAGGGCGGGCCGGACGGAATTCGGTGTGACGCAGCGGGCCGGATTTTTTCAAGCGCGGGTGACGGCATTCACATTTTTAGCCCGGACGGGAAATTGATCGGCAAGATTCTGGTACCCGAAGGCCCGGCGAATTTGTGTTTTGGGGGCACGAACGGCAAGACGCTGTTTATTACGGCGCGGACTTCGCTGTATTCGATACCGCTGCTGGTTAAAGGCGCGCGGTGAGCCGGTTTGAAAGTGAACGGTGCGTTTCCGGCACCACCATCTTTCAGACTTGCTTCCGCCGCGCGCGAAATAAATCCTTTGCCCATGGAAAAACCTGATCAGTTGCGGGAACTCTGGCAGATGCAAAAGGCGCTCAACCAGCGCATCGGCGTCAACATGGAAGGCATGAGCGACGAAGACAAGACGCGGTGGATTCTCAATTATACGCGCGCCATGACGCAGGAGATCGCCGAACTCAATGACAGTGTCCCGTGGAAGTGGTGGGCCAAGTATCAGAAGTTTGACGAGCAAAATGCGCGTGTCGAAGTGGTGGACCTGTTTCATTTTCTCATCAGCCTCGCTCAAGTGCTGGGCATGAGTGCGGACGAC
>JANYBF010000175.1 GCA_025360895.1 Verrucomicrobiota bacterium | reverse complement strand
TTGCTCCTCAGTCGAAGACCCATTACGGGTATTCTCCTTCGTCGCGCCTCGCCATCTGGCCTTTTCTCCGATAACAGCACCCCACGTAGTTTTCAAACAGGCTCTGAGGGTTCGTTTCATGGCTTTCAAACGCTAATGATGCTGTTTCGACCGTGAAGTCGCGGGCCGCCTCGTGGGAGACGGCCCGCGCGTTTCACGAGCGAAGGATGGCGGGCGACCCTGGCGAGCCGCCCGCCTCGAAGGTCAAACGATTAGTTGCCAGCAGCGGCCTTCATCGCTTCCATCTTCTTCTCCAACTCGGCTTTCACCGCCGACATATTGAAGCTCGCGCCCGCTTGCATCGGCGGGTATTCGAGGAAGGTTTGGGCATATTTCCCGACCTCTTGCTGCGCGAAGACGAAGCGCCAGAATTCATAAAGAAGCCAGTTGTAGTAGGCAAGGGATCCGTTGTCTTTGCCATTGAACATTCCCATCCGCTCGAACGGATCGAGGCGGAGGTTGATGAGGATCGGCCAATCTAGTTTCACCGTCGAACCGAGCCAGCCGGTGGGCTGATCCGTGAAGCGGTATTTATAGTCATTGATCCGCACCGCTGCGAGTGTGCCTTCGGTGAAGTAAAAAATCTCGTGGCGTGCAGACGGACCTTTGCCGGTGATGGCATCCATCTGGTTGTAACCATCAAGATGAACCTTGTAGGTCTTGCCGCCGATTTCTTTTCCCTTCAGAAGTTCTGCGGCAATGTTGGGATTACCAGCCGCGGAGACGAAGGTGGGGAACCAATCCATGCCGGAGAAGATGCCGTTCTGGATCGAGTCCGCCGGGACTTTGCCGGGCCAGTTCAGGATGCAAGGTGCCCGGAAGCCGCCTTCCAAGCCGGTCCCCTTGGCGCCGGCAAAGGGCGTTTCTCCGCCGTCGGGCCAGGTGAAATTCTCCGCACCGTTGTCCGTGGTGAACACGATCATGGTGTTGTCTTCGAGACCATTGTCCTTGAGATACTTCACCACCGAACCAACGATGTCGTCGAGTTGCGCCATGCCGGCTTCCTGAATGGACCAGCCATTTTCCGAGTTGCGCATGCTCTCATATTTTTCCGAGAGGTGCGTGACGACGTGCATGCGGGTCGGGTTGAGCCAGAGGAAGAACGGCTTGCCGTCCGACGTGGCCTTGCTCGTGAACTTGAGGGCGAGGTCGAGGATTTCGTCATCCACGGTTTCCATCCGTTTCGGATAGAGTGTGCCGGCGTCTTCGATCTTCTGCTTGCCGACCTTGCCCCAGCGCGGCATCTCGGTCGGGTCGTCCACGTCCGTGGCCCAGGAGTGAACCATGTTGCGCGGGCCGACCTGGGCCAGCAGGTTTTGCGGATAGTTGGGATGCGCCGGGTCTTCCATCGCGTCCAAGTGGTACAGGTAGCCGAAGAACTCGTCGAAGCCGTGGACGGTGGGCAGGAATTCGTTGAGATCGCCCAGATGGTTTTTGCCGAACTGGCCGGTGGCGTAGCCCTGCGCTTTGAGCGCGGTGGCGATCGTGCAGGCTTCCGCCGGGATGCCGATCTTGGCCCCCGCCTGGCCGACCGTGGTCATGCCGGTGCGGATGGGCAACTGGCCCATGATGAAGTTCGCGCGGCCCGCCGTGCAGCTCGCTTCAGCGTAATAGTCGGTGAAGAGCATGCCTTCCTTGGCCATCTTATCGAGGGCGGGCGTCTTGCCGGCCATCATGCCGCGGTGGTAGGCGCCGATGTTCCACATGCCGATGTCATCACCCATGATGAACAGGATGTTGGGTTTCTTGTCCGCCGCTTGTGCCGGGCTGACCGCGCAAAAGAGCGCCGCCCCACCGGCCAGCAGAGCGAAGCCGATGTGTTTTGCTTTCAGTTTCATATATTCGTGTCTTTCCGTCTTTCTTGGTGCTGTGTGTTTAGTGACTGCTTTGTTTACCGCTTACCGACCCCCGGACTGTGGGTTGTTGGCCAATGATTACCGAGTTTGCTGATAGGCTTTGGACGTCAGGCGTCCTGGCCGGTTATCGACCCATGAGATTACCCTACCGCTCGCTCTGACGACTACTGCCCTTTAGGGAAGGTGTGCGATGGGCAGGCGCCGGGGAGTTGGAGGCCACCACGGCACCGGCGATATCCTGGACGGGCTAAGGTTTCTCAGCGGCCTCGGCTCGGATCGCCGTGGCGATGTCGCGGCTGAGCGTTGCTAGCGCGCGGCTGTGCGCGGCGGCGAGGGCGTCGCAGCTCTGGCCCGGCGCCGGCTCGCGGGCGACGGTGCGGCCCGAGCGGAGGGGGGCCCCGGCGGGACCGCGAACGACCCAGACGGCTTCGAGCAGCACCCCTTCGTTGTGCCCGGTCTCGGTGCGAGCCGACTCAAAGCGCTGGACATTGATAGCGACCCGATAACCGGCCTCGAAGTTGGCCAGGGAGCCCAGGGCCACGCGCGGCGTCCCCAGTAGCACGACGAGGTCCCCGGTGACGACGCGGGCGATGTTCTCATCCAAC
>JANYBF010000160.1 GCA_025360895.1 Verrucomicrobiota bacterium | reverse complement strand
CACGCTTTTCCCAGCCGGTCATACAAGCTGCTCAACGCCAGCTTCACGCCGTGGGTCTGCACCAGCCAGCGCTGGAGTTGGGGCACACTCCGCCAGCGGCCACGCTCCAGATCTTTCTGCAATTCAACCAGCGCCTGGCCGAGCCGGTTAAAACGTCCACCGATCCGGTCGCCATGCTGCGGGCGGACCTGGAAAATGAACGCACAACGGTGGGGCGTTATCGCGAGCGCATCCGGCAGGCGGAGGCGATGGGAGAATTTGCCCTGAGCGAAACGTTGCGCGCCATCATCGTGCAGGAGCAGGAGCATGAAATTGATCTGGCGGCGGCGTTGGGCATTGAGGTGCCGCTCCCGAAAAAGCCGGCGCCCACCAACAGGGTGAACCCGGCGAAAGGCAAGCATGCCGCAAGGCGATAAATCCAGCTACACCGACCAGCAGAAACTTCAGGCGGCCCACATTGAAGCCGGCTACGAGAAGAAGGGCTTGAGTACGAAAACCGCGGAAGCCCGGGCCTGGGCCACCGTGAACAAGCTCGATGGTGGCGGCAAAAAAAGCGGGCTGGGCGAAAGAAAAACTGATCGGTTTACTCCGAAACTCCGACCTTGATGTCATGAAAGTTGTCCTCTTAGCGGTTACGGTGATGTTATCGGCCGCTTGCGTTCTGACCGGGTGCCGAACTCCCACGGCCCAGGCGCCGGTCGCGAGCAGCGTGGCGCAAGCGACGCGCAACAATTGCTAGAGCCTGCTGCATCAACTTCTGGACGAAGAAAAGAATGTGAGCCTGCTGCGCTTCATCAAGCGGGAAGAGGATGATGTCAAAAAACTGATCAAGAAAATTGCCGCCAAAGCGGCTACTGGCGCGAAACTGCTGGAGGAATTTGCCCGGCACGATGCTTCGATCCGCTTGGACGAAACCGGCGACGCATTTGAACTGAGCTTGCTGTTAGCCCAGGCCCAGGCTCTGAGTTATGCCGGGCACCTCGCGAAAGTCGCCGGCGAAAACGAGTCGCAACCTGAGCGCGCCCGTGCGCTGGCCAGCTTGAGCGAGGATATGGCGAACCGGTACCACGAAGTGTTTGCCCTGCGGTTGTCGAAAACAAAATGGTTTCCGGGTAGGGTTACACCCCATAGGAAACGTTGCCGCCGTAATCTAACGTCTGCAAACCCACCGAACGCGGGGACATTTTTGCCGTCCCATCGGCGGCGAAATAAAACCAACCAAAGGAAAACATCATGACGACACTCGAAATCAATGGTGACTGGAACATCACCAAGGGCAAGCTGAAACAGAAATGGGCCACGCTCACGGAGGACGATCTCCAATTCGCCGAAGGTCAGCAGGACGAACTGGTGGGCCGCATTCAGAAGCGCACGGGCGAAACCCGCGAAGCAGTTGAAAAAGCCGTCAAGGAATCCTGCGCCACCTGCTGTAATTAGTCACTCGCCTGCGTGGGTGAATCAATGAACGGACCGGCTCGGCCCCCGCGCAGGCAATCGGCTCGGAAAATTGTTGTGACTAAACTCCGAACGAGGCCCCACAAACTTGCCCGCCCGGCCGTGCGGGTTGCTTCCGGGGCCCAATGCGGGGCTTTTCGCGGGCGATGAAATTCCTCGCCGTCGCCATCGTCCTGGTGCTGGGCAGCGCGTCAATGGCCCGGGCCCAAGTGGATCCTTTTCCCCGCAGCTTGCTTCAACTCGGTGCCGACCAGACCCTGTCGGGCACGGGCCCCCAATCGCTTTACGCCTACTATTACTACAACAATCCCGAGTTCCTGCGCACCAACATGGCGCTGCGGCTGGCCGTGGCCCCGGTCTATCTCTACGGTGAACTCGGATTCCGCGAAGTTCTGCCCCGCACGGATATCGGCATTGGCATCACTGGCGGCGCCTTCGGCGAGAATTATTACGAAATCAACCAGGGCGACTACCTCAAAGGCCAGAGTTTCGATGGGAGTGGGGGCGGCGCTTCGCTTAACCTCTACCACTTGCTCGACCCCGGCCACCTCATCCCGCTCAACGTCGTCGTACAAGGGGGCGGCAATTACGCAGCCTATTCCGACACCCACAAAACCGATGATCAATTCCAACTTCCCAAAGACGGCCCGAGTACCTTTGCGCGGGGGGGCCTGCGATTCGGAGGCAAGGAACCGATGCTGTACCCCGAGCTGGCACTGGAAGTGTCCATCTGGTACGAGCAACAGTGGCGGTTTAACGACGGACCCTATGGCTTTGCGGGAGATCGGCAAGTCGTACCCACCACCGGCCTCTACTGGCTCTATGCCGGCTTGAACTACGCCTGGACCAACACCGGAAACCAATTCACGTTTGCGGTGACGGCGGGCGGATCCGACAATGCGGATCGTTTTAGCGCCTACCGGCTGGGCGGAGTCCTGCCGCTGGCCGCCGAATTTCCGCTGACCTTGCCCGGATATTATTACCAGGAAATTTCGGCGCAGGGCTTCGTGCATCTGATCGCCAGTTACGTCGCTCCGCTGTCCGCCGATCATCGCTGGCAAATGCGGATTGAAGCCGCCACTGCGTATGTTGATTACCTACCCGGTTTCCAGCAACCCAACCACTGGAACACCGGCGCGGGCCCCAGCCTCTCCTTCACTTCCCGAAGCGAGGTGTGGCGGGTAATCCTGCGCTACGGCTTCGGCTTCAATGCCCTCCGCGATGGGAAGGAAGGCGCCCACAGCGTGGGCCTGCTTTATCAATACAACTTCGAGCGACGAAAACACCGGAATGAAACCACCCAATGAGCCGTCCGCGCCCGAGGCGCGGCCCAAGGAAGCAGTGAACCGCGAACCGCCGCCCGTTCCATTGGTCACCGCCGCCGGGACGAAAATGCCACCGGGACAAATTGTCCTGGTGGTACTCGGCGCGATTGCCTTCCTCTATTTTGCGCGGCCGGTGATCCTGCCGATCTTTCTGGCGGGTGTCGCCGCCATGACGTTAAAACCTCTCATCCGCTGGTCGTCCTATTGTCGCATCCCGACCGCGCTCTCCGCCGCCATCGTACTTGGCTTGCTCGTGTCCGCCGTCGTGCTTGGTTTCTATCAATTGGGCCGCCCGGCGCTGGCGTGGATGAATGAAGCGCCGCAACACATGACCGAGTTGCGGCACCGGGTTCAAAAAATTCTGCCGCCCGGTGCGCGATTAAGCGAGGCGGCGGCAGCCGTCAATAATCTGGGCGCGACCGAAGCCGAAAAAAAAGAGAAACAAAAACAAGTCCCGACGGTCCAGGTCAAAGACAACCGCGGCTCGACGTTCTTGATCAACCGGACGGGCAGCTTGCTCGCGGGAGTCGGGGAGACGCTGGTGCTGCTCTATCTGTTGCTCGCCTCGGGCGACTTGTTTTTGCAGAAGTTAGTTCGCGTGATGCCGACGTTGCACGACAAGAATAACGCGGTCGAAATCAGCCACGAGATGCAACAGAATATTTCCAATTATCTGTTCTCAGTTTCGCTCATCAACCTTTGCCTGGGGCTAATCGTGAGCGGGGGGCTTTATTTCCTGGGCGTGCCTAACGCCGCGATGTGAGGCATGTTGGCGGCGGTACTGAACTTTGTTCCCTACTTCGGCCCCGTTGCCGGCGTCATCGTGCTGGGCACGGTCGGTCTGCTGACGTTTGATACGCTGGGGAAAGGCCTGCTGCCGCCCGCCTGGTATCTGCTGCTCCATTTGTTGGAAGCGAACCTCATCACGCCGGTGTTGCTCGGGCGCCGGTTCACGCTTAATCCGGTGGTCATTTTTGTTTCGCTGATTTTCTGGGCGTGGCTTTGGGGCGTACCGGGAGCGTTATTGTCCGTGCCGATCCTGGTTTCGGTCAAAATCGTTTGTGACCGCGTCCCAGCGATGTCGTCGGTCAGCGAACTTCTTTCCCGATGAGCCCGCGATCGGAACTGGCGGAGAATCAGTTTTTGAGTAACCCCTCTCGAGATGCCCGGTAGGGTTACACCCCATAGCGAAAGGCCAGTCTGCGCCGTACCGTCTTTCCCATGTTAAAAATGAACAACGTAACAATTGAAATTAAAAACCTAATGAAAATGAAAACCACCTGCTCCCTCGCGCTGCTGGCAGCGACGAGCGCCCTGTTAGTTAGCAGCGGTTCCCTGCGCGCCACCGAGACGGATGACCGCATCGAGTCCTCTGCCAAAAAGTCCTACGTATTCAAAACCTACCTCAAAGATGATGCGATCAAAATCGCGTCCAAGAATGGGGCCGTTGTTTTGACCGGAACCGTCGCCGAAGCGTCGCAAAAATCATTGGCCGAAAATACCGTGGCGAGTCTGCCCGGCGTCAAAAGCGTGGACAATCAACTAAAAATCAAAGGCGAAAGCCCCGCCGAACATTCGGATGGCTGGCTCGGCACGAAGGTGAAAACCGCGCTCCTGTTCCATCGCCATGTGCGCGCCACCAAGACCGACGTTAATGTAACGGATGGGGTCGTCACCTTGACGGGCGAGGCCTCCAGCTTGGCCCAAAAGGAACTGACCACCGAATACGCCAAAGATGTTGAAGGCGTCAAGGAAGTGAAAAACGAAATGACGGTGGCCCAAGCCGCGACCAAACCGGCCGAAACCCTAGGCGAGAAAATTGACGATGCCTCCATCACAGCTCAGGTCAAATCCTCCCTGATGTCCCATCGCTCGACCAGTGCCATCAAGACGAAAGTCGAAACGACGGATGGCGTGGTCACGGTGAGCGGCCTGGCCAAGAACGCCGCCGAAAAAAGCCTCGTCACCAAGCTCGTCACCGACATTGACGGGGTGAACAGCGTGATCAATAATATGACCATCGCGGTGCCGGTGGCCAAGGACTAAACCTCGGGTTACGGTTGGCTAGGGCGGGTTCGCCCCAGTCAGCCGTAACCAAAGCAAACTGAAAGGAAAATATTATGTTATACACGATTGCGGTGGTATTGATCGTTCTCTGGCTGCTGGGGTTGGTGACCAGTACCACCATGGGTGGTTTTGTTCATGTGCTGCTGGTGATTGCGGTCATCATGATTCTCGTCAACCTAATTTCCGGGCGCAAGCCACTGGCTTAAGGACCGGCGGACCAACGAAATCAAACTGAACAATTTAATATGAACACCAAAACCATTATCGCCGTTATTCTAGTTACGCTCGGTATCGTGGTGCTCGCTTACTCGGGCATCACCTTCAAGACCCCGGGCAAGCCGGTCGAGTTCCTCGGCTTGCACATCGAGACCACCGACAGCCACTTCATCCCGCCCGTCGTCGGCGCCCTCGCGCTCGTCGGCGGGATCGTGTTACTGGTGGTGAAACCCCGGCGGGCCTGAGGAATCGAGTCAAAACCGGTGCGGGCAGGTCAGCCGCACCGGTATCAATCAACGCCGTGATTGCCAACCTTTCCAATTCCAAACTCAAAGTTGCCACGCCCGCCAAGTCAAAACAGTTTCGGCGTTTAAAAGCGAATGAAGTGGTGCGGCGTGATGACTTTGTCATGGACGACCAGCGAGGCTTTGAACCGTGGAACGGGTTGACCGGGTTCCAGGCCAACGCGTTTTTGAAACCGATTTACCGGAGGCAGAAACGCCGACCGACCGCCGGCCGGAAAGCACAGTGTAAATGCTGAAGCTAACTTGCGGGAGACTAATTCGGATGGTCAAGCAGGCCGGGTTGCTTCCCCAATCGGTCGCCAAGGCCGTCAAGCAAAGGCGGCGGCAGATCGTGCTGGACGGACGTAAAGTCGAGCGACTTGACCGGATCCGTAACCCGTCGAAGTATCGGGGAAAGTGATTTCATTCGCTCGCCCGGGCTTTTGAAATGGTGGTAGGTGATGGATTCGAACCATCGAAGGCGTAAGCCAGCAGATTTACAGTCTGCCCCCGTTGGCCACTTGGGTAACCTACCGCGCAAAGGTTGCAGATTAAGCCACACCGCCGAATCCTTGTCAACCCGCGCGACTTTCCCTAGCTTGATGGAATGTTCGATTCTTTAAGCGGCAAACTCCAAAACGCCTTCCGCAACCTGCGCGGCCTCGGCAAAATATCCGAAGCCAATGCGGGCGAGGCGTTGCGGGAAGTACGCCAGGCGCTGCTGGAGGCTGATGTGAACTTCAAGGTGGCGCGCGATTTCATCGAGCGCGTCCGGATCAAAGCCCTCGGCGCGGAAGTCGTCCAGAGCGTCCAACCCGGTCAGCAAATCGTCAAAATTATCCACGACGAACTGGTGGACCTGCTCGGCTCCACGAACGCCGCGCTGAATGTCACTGGCAATCCCGGTTGCATTCTTATGGTCGGTCTGCACGGCGCGGGCAAGACCACTTCCAGCGGCTAGCTCGCGCGCCTGTTGCTCAAACAGGGCCGCCAACCATTGCTCGTCGCGGCGGACGTGTATCGCCCCGCGGCGATGGATCAGCTCGAAACGCTCGGCAAGCAACTGGACATTCCCGTCTTTCTGAAGCGCGGCGAGACGGACGTGCTGCGTATTGCCCGGGAGGCGCTTGATTTTGCGAAGGCGAATCATCGAAACCTGATCATCTTTGATACGGCGGGCCGGTTGCAAATTGACGAGCCCCTGGTGCAGGAACTCGTGCGTCTGCGCGATCTGGTGAAGCCGCAGGAAATTCTGCTCGTCCTCGACGCCGCCACCGGCCAGGAAGCCGTGAACGTCGCGACCCACTTTGATTCGGCGCTGCAAATCACCGGGGCGATCCTCACCAAGCTGGACGGCGACGCGCGGGGCGGCGCGGCCCTCAGCCTGAAGGCCGTGACGGGCAAGCCCATCAAGTTCGCGGGCATGGGCGAAAAGCTCGACGAGTTTGAGGCGTTTCATCCCGAGCGCATGGCGTCGCGGATTCTGGGCATGGGCGATGTCGTCAGCCTCGTGGAGAAAGCCGCCGCCGCGGTCAACGAGGACGACATGAAGCGCATGGAAGAGAAAATGCGCAAAGGCCAGTTCACGCTGGAGGATTTTCTTGAGCAATTGCGCCAGATGAAAAAACTCGGCCCGCTGGAGAACGTGATGAAGATGCTGCCCGGTGGCGCGGAAGCCTTGAAGGGGACGGACATCTCGAAACAGGAAAGGGAATTCAAACGTATGGAGGCGATGATTTGTGGCATGACGCCCAAGGAACGCCAGACGCCCCAGATCCTGAACGCCAAACGCCGCATGCGCGTGGCCAAGGGCAGCGGCGTGACCGTGACCGAGCTGAATACGATGATGAACAAGTTCGCCCAGATGCAGCAGATGATGAAAAAAATGGGCAAGTTCCAGAAGATGATGGGCCGGATGGGTGGGGCAATGCCGGGCTTGATGGGGCGGTAAATTGGTTTGCGCTAAAATGCTCGGGACCAGATCGCACGCGCGCCTTCATGGCATTGGCAATTACTCGTGACAGCAACCGGACTTGGGACGCATGACGCGCAGAAAGGATTGCCAGCAACCGATAACCAACCAACGGCCGGCGTATGGCCGAAGCGACCATGACATTTCAATACCATACATGCGTGCGTTGGCTTCGTGAAAAAGCAGCGAAGCTTACGACGCTTGGTCTAAACGTCGAAGTGAAAGAGAATGCTCTCTTTACGCCAAGTTTTCTTCTGAAGGCAGCCACCTCAACGGTCGAAGCTGAATTAGTCGTTTGGGAAACCGGGGCTACAAGTATGATTGTGTTCAACTGTGCAAAAAGTCACTGCGACCTTGACCGATCCGATATTGTTTTGGTTGGGAATCAGTTCGAACAGGAGTTGGAACTCTTCTTTGATTTATTGCCAAAAAATGATTAATCGCAGAGACGCGGCCAACTGACATTGCCCCGGTCTCGTGACCACGTTCGTTTTATATGCCATCCACGAATTCGAGATGCTTGGCGGCGCTTGATACTTGCGGCATGGAATTGTTAGAGTCGCATCGTGCCGTCCGAACCCCGCCAACTTTCCCCGAAGTCACCACGCATCCTGATTGTGGATGACGACGCCGGGCAGCGCAGTCTGCTCACCTCGTTTCTCAAGAGCCAGGGCTTTGACACGGTGACGGTGGACTCCGGGGAACTCGCTTTGAAAACGCTGCGGACCGCCGAGTTTAGCATGATGATTTCGGATGTGCGGATGCCGGGCCTGTCGGGTTTGGAAACCTTGCGCCGGGCGCGGGAGGAACATGCCGTGTTGCCGGTGCTGCTGGTCACGGCCTACGCGGACATCCGCGAGGCGGTGGGGGCGATGCGCGATGGCGCGGTCAATTATCTCGCCAAGCCGATTGATCTCGATGAGCTGCTCGCGACGGTACAACGCGCGACCGGGGTGACCCATTCTGCGGCACTCAAATCGGACGCGGAGCGGTCGCTGCCCGCCCACGTCATCGCCCACAGTCCGCTGATGCGGGCGGTGTTTCACGATGCGTCGCTGATTGCGCCGTCGGAGAGCCGGGTGTTGATCACGGGCGAAAGCGGTGTGGGCAAGGAAGTTTTGGCGGATGTGATTCATGGCTGGAGCGCACGGGCGGGCGGGCCGCTGGTGAAGGTGAATTGCGCGGCGATCCCGGAAAATTTGCTGGAGACGGAGTTGTTCGGGCACGAGAAGGGCGCATTTACGAGCGCGGTGGCGCAACGGATCGGACGGTTCGAGGAGGCCAACGGCGGGACGATCTTTCTGGATGAGATCGGGGACATGTCGCCGCCGTTGCAGTCGAAGCTGCTGCGGGTGACGCAGAATGGCTGCTTCAATCGCGTCGGCTCTAATCGCGAGTGGCAGACCAACACGCGCATTCTGGCCGCCACGAACAAGAATCTGGAGGAGCAGGTGAAGGCGGGCAGTTTTCGCGAGGACTTGTTTTACCGGCTCAACGTCGTGGAATTGAACCTGCCGGCATTGCGGGAGCGGCCCGAAGATGTGTTGCCCTTGGCGAATCATTTCCTCGCGGAATTCACGCAGGGGAAGGCCCGGCTTTCGTCGGCGGTGGCGGCGGGGTTGGCCCGCTACGCCTGGCCGGGAAACGTGCGGGAGTTGCGCAACGCAATGGAACGGGCGGCCTTGTTGTCGCGCGGTGAAATGATTTTGCCGGAGCATCTGCCGGCGCGGGTGCGGGCGGCGGTGGAATCACCGGCGCCAGCGGAATTGCCGGATGCCGTGCGACTGGAGGAAATTGAGCGGCAGGCGATCATGCAGGGATTGCGGGAGCACCAGCAGAACCGGACGGAAACCGCCAAGGCCCTGGGCATCAGCCGCCGTGCCTTGATCTACAAGTTGCAGCGGTTTCGAGAGCAGGGATTTGAGGTATAACGGCCTTGGATTACGCCCGCCGTCACGACCATCCCGTTGGGGTCGGGTTAGACGTTGCGGGTTGCGGCAATGGATCGCTTGATCCCTGCATCACCGGTCAAACTTTAATTCTGGATCCCAGTACTTCACGTTGGTGAGACTGCCGTTGGATGGTGGATTGATGTCCCGGTCTTTGCGGGCTTCGGAGTGCGCATCGGCGAACACCATAACGCCCCGGGTGTTCTGCGCGTTTTTGCCGCGTTCCCGGGTGCCGCCGTGGCGGGTGGCAATTCCTTCAAAGTCCGGATTGCTCCCATCCATGATGGCGTTGGGCCACCAGAGACTCATACTGTAATATCCCTCGCTATCGCCAATCATCATGTTATCCGTCGGGCGCTTGATCCCGCTACGCTTGAACCGGCCGGGGTTAATGTAGCCCGACGGCCCCGAAGCAACGCCTCGGGCGTAGGGCGGGTTGGAAAATAGAAAGAAGCTATTACAGCCGTAACCGACCCGATCTCCGGCATAAAGCGTGGGACTCCAGCTCCACTTAAATTTGGGATAATATTGGTCTCGCACGCCTTGCAACACGGGACAATGAAACAAGTTGGAATTCCCGCGTGAATACGGACCGAGATAATTGCCCCACCAGTCATCATTCACTGGCAACGCGGTTGACATCATGAGGCGATGACCAGGGAAAACGTCATTGTAGTCATCGGTATAAAACTGCACGAACAGGCCAATTTGACGGAGGTTGTTGAGACAGGCCGTCTGTTGCGCCTTGCCTTTGGCTTTGCTGAGCGCCGGCAGGAGCATCGCGGCCAGAATGGCAATGATCGCGATAACCACCAACAGTTCGATCAAGGTAAAGGCCAATTGCTTGAAGGCTCCCCGGCCTGAAAATTGGGTTCCCGAGTGACACGGCGGTTGCGGTTCTTTCATTTAATCGCTTTCGCTTTTGGGTTTATGGCGACGGCATTCGCCTGGCGCTGATCGCGGCCTTTCAAGCCAATGAGAAACCAGGTGACAATGTAAACCGGCGCCGTCTCCGCCCCACCCGCATCACCGGCCGATAAAAGTTTCGCGCAGCGCCCCGCGCTCGGTGCGCACCGCCATGCCGGGGCGAACATTGTGCCGCGCGAACCAGCCTTGCGGTACTTCGAGCACGAATTGCAAATTGCTCGACTGCGATTGCACTCCGCGCTCGTCGCCCGGTTGCAGGTCAATGATCTCCGCAATGGTGCCATCCGGCGTAAGATAAGCGGCGGACAATGGCACCACGCAATTGCGCATGTAGAAATTCTTCGGCCCAACGTTCGTGTCCGAAAACACGAAGAGCATCGCCTCGTTCTCCGGCATGTTGGTTCGATACATCATGCCCGTGGCAATCTGCACCGGCGTGATCGCAATCTCAGCGTTCATTTCCTCGCGGCCCAGCCACACCTTCACCGTCGGTAACTTCGATTGCGCGTGCAACAGGTGGCCATGCACGGGGTCAATCTCCGAGCGGGGCATGCCCGCCAGCACGGGAGTGGCCGGCTTGCCACAACCGACCAGCAGCACCCCGGCCACCAGCAGAACCAGCAAGTTCCCAAATGATTTCATCGCCGTGAATCTTGCCCGGTCGCGGCTTCGCAAACCAATCTTTTCCATCCTTGAAATGACCTGACCGCCCGTTCAAAAGGTAGGAGCCGAGGTGAGGAGCCTCTAGCTTACCCTTCAGAAACCGAGAAAATTTGAGACTCGTCACCTCGTCTCCGACAAAGCAGCGAGTTTTCAATGGCCCGCTAAACCCTTGTTGACACGCAAGGATGCCTGAAATACAACCCCATTATGTCAGCCGTGAAAGACCGCAAATTGCTGACGATTCTCTATAGGTAGCGACGATCGCCGCAAACAGGAATACTCCATTATGAGAAAATCACACCGCAAATTGATCGTAGTCGTTACTGGCTTGGCCTTGGCAACTGGTTTCATCCTCGCCGCCAATCACAGCGACCGGACTCGCCAACGCGCCATGCGCCTGCATAGCCGGAACTCAATTTCGGCCCATACTTTTTTGATCAGCACCAACGCGTTGGCCACAAACCAGATTCAGAAGCCATGAGGTGTACGGTTGCCAGATTGATGCCGCCTAAACATTGCCCCCCAGCGCCCGCCCGTTGGGGGTTGGCCGGCCGTGCCTTTCAAATCAGGTTCAGCCCCGGCTCGTCAGTGGCGGTCACAGGTATAGGCTTCGCTACCCGCATCCTGTGATGACAATTCTGAAGGCACACCAAGCAGACATCACCACGCTGGCCGTGGATGCCATCGTGAACGCAGCCAACTCATCATTGCTGGGTGGTGGCGGTGTGGATGGCGCCATCCATCACGCCGCCGGCCCCGAATTACTTTGCGAGTGCCGCGTACTCGGTGGCTGCAAAACCGGTAATGCCAAACTCACTCGCGGTTACAAGCTGCCTTCCAAATTCATCATCCACACGGTCGGCCCAACCTGGAATGGCGGCTCGCATGGCGAGGCGGGCTTATTGGCATCCTGCTATCGTCGTTCGTTGGAATTGGCCGTGGCGTGTGACCTTGCCTCAATCGCCTTTCCAGCCATCAGCACCGGCATTTTTGGTTTCCCCATTCAACCAGCTGCTGCGATTGCTATTTCTACCGTCAGCGCATTCACGCAGTCACCGACTTCGCTGCGCGAGGTTTTCTTTTGCTGCTACTCAACCAGTGACTACGAGCTTTATACCGAGCTTCTTTTCAACCGCCGCAACCATCAAAGGGTTGAAAGGCCCGGTGCGTCTGCGGATTTTTGATTTGTGGTGAGGGCAGTCGCGCATTTTTCAGCGCCCACCTCTGCGGTCTCTGGGTTAAAAATCTTCGCAGTCAGTCCACGAAACCCAGCTCGTTCGAGAGCAACAAGACTTGCGCATATTTCTCCAGCGGCGAAAGAGTCGCAGTGCTGGGCGGCGGCAAGGTGAGAAATTTTTCGGCGGTGCGAACTTCATCCCGCCCCGCCGGGCGTTGCCAGGCCAGGCGGCAGAGCGTCTGAATTCTTTCGGGATCACTGGTCGCCTCTTTGACTTCGGGTCGAGCGACCAGGCTGCGCGCCTGCTCGATCACGAACGGGCTGTTCAGCATGAACAACGCCTGCTGCGGCACGGTGGTGGTGAAGCGGCCCTGGCTGCTGACGTCCGGATTCGCGAAGTCAAACGTGCGAAACAGGCCGGGCAGATTCTGGCGATCAATCAGG
>JANYBF010000129.1 GCA_025360895.1 Verrucomicrobiota bacterium | reverse complement strand
CTCGGTGCTGAACAGCTTCCCGTCCGGGCGGAAGGCAACCTCGGAAGCCTTGCCGTTTTTCTCAATGTCAAACTCGATTACTTTTGTGCCGTCCACGTCGCTCCCTTCGATGCCCTTGATCTCGGCTTCGGCGGCGTAGGCTTTGACGGCCTGCTGCACGGTGGCAGGAACTTTGTCCATAGTGATCTTGATCTTCATCTCCTTCTCATCGCCTGCGAAACTGGTCGCGGCAAATCCGAGTGTGAGGACGATGGCAGCAGTGTTCTGGATGATTTTCTTGAACTTCATGGCGTTTCCTTTGGTTTTAATGTTTGCAGGTTGTTGCTCTTTCGTTGGATTCATTTTCAACTTCATCATCAAATCAAACGGAAATGAATTGTCGCTGAAGGTGCGGTTACAGTATTGTCATTCCCTAACCCGTGGTTTGCGTCACACCGCAAGTTGCTTTAACCGCAAAGCCCGCGTCTTCGCCCCGTATTGTCGTCGCGAGAATCTCGATTAAGCTTCGGGCGTGAAGAAAATCTGCACATTGATTCTGCTGGCGTTAGTAATGGTCGCCGTGACGGGATGTTCGAGCAAACGACCAAAAGGCTTTCATTGGCGTTTCGGACCGCATGGGCATTAGCGGACGGACGCGGACCAAACAGGTCGCGATCACCGGACGGACGAAGTGAGACCAATTCTCACAACCCCACCGGCTACCGTCCCGGCAAAGAAATTCCCTACACTTTTCCCCAGATAAGAGTAGCGCTGACGGGTGTGCCGGCTACTTGCTGCGGCAATATGACAAAGTTGTCACCAGGAGTTCATGGGCTGTTCATTTTGCTTTGGCAGGCTTGACGAGGTCCAAGTCATGAACGATACCAACAAGGAACCAATATGAAAAACCTATTTTTATTGATGAACCTGTTCCTGCTGGTTCCGTCTGTACGCGCGGACGTTCGGGTGTTTATACAAGCTACGAACGGGTTGGCTTACATTAATTACGAATGCACTGCTGGCGAGGTAGTTCGGGCCTTTGCGCTGGACGTTACCGTTGATCGGGGGCAGATCCTGGGAATAACCAGCTATTTTCGTGGACTCAGCACGGCAACTGCACAGGGCTATGGAATTTTTCCCGCGTCCTTTCGAGATCATATCGCGGTCAGTTCGGGTACGAATGCGAACTGGAACGCCAGCGGATATAGCCCCTTGGCTGTCGCGGCGGACAATCCTGACGGCACGCTGCCCGGACTTAATTCGAGCGGGGTCACACTGGAACTGGGAGCCATTTGGGATCCAACCATTGCTGCGGCCATTCCGCCCGCGAGCGGAACGCTATGTGCGCTGCAAATCAGCGAAACGGGCAACGTCAATTTGGCCGCCAACCTCAGCCGGGGCGGGATTGTCGCGGCTCCTCGCGATGTCCTCATCACACCTCAGTTTGCCGGAGCGCTCGTCGGCCCGGCGGTAACGAAAGCAACGCTGGCGAATGGCGTCATGACCATCTTGTTCCAGGACGGGGAACTCGAAAGCGCTCCTACCTTGGCTGGCCCCTGGACCGGTACCGGCAATACCAGCGGCACCTATGCGGAAACGCTCGGAACCACCACGGCGAAGTTCTATCGGGTGCATAACCACTAGTCAACAGCTTCACCAGGAAATTATCGTGAACAAATCAGCCGCCCTAGTGCTTATCGCCCTGACACTATTATCTGGCTCCCAGTCGGTCTTAGCGGATATCACGAACGGCCTGGTCGCTTACTACAATTTCGAAGGTTTGGCCGGAACTCTGGGGGAAACTGTTGTCGACCAAAGCGGTCATGGACACGACGGACTTTGCCGCCAAGATCAGAGCACTCTCAAGGCACCCACGCTTGTGCCTGGGCCGGACGGACTCGGGGACGCATTGAATTTCGACGGCGCTTTCTACCTGCAAATCCCCAATCACCCAGATTTCAACCTCAGTGATAATATCACTCTGGCGGCGTGGGTTTCGGTTGATGCCTTTGATCAGGACTGGCAAACGATGTTTTGCCGCGGGGACTGGTCCTGGCGGCTGCATCGTTCGGGCTCCAGCGACAACGGGGCCTTTCACATGTCTGGGTTAGTTAATGGGTACGGCGTCGACGGCACAACCACCAACCTCAGGGTGCCAAAGCGCTGGCTTCACCTTGTTGGCACCTATAAAAATGGAGTTGGTGCCAAGCTTTATATCAATGGTGCTCTGGAGGCCTCGAACACGGGTGTAAGTGGTTTAATAAACATTAGTGGTGGCGACCCAGTGACTATCGGAGCTCAAATTGACAGCGGAGTGTTGCGGCGGCAATGGCGCGGGCAGATCGACGAAGTGAGGCTTTACAATCGAGCCCTGAGCGCGACGGACGTCACTGAACTACACAACCTGGTTCTGACTAATTTTAATGGTCGTCCTGCGCTGACTGTGCCGGCCGATCAAGTCCTGAATGCGCCCACGAATCTCCAGCTTACGGCCACCGTGCGCGACGATGGGACGCCCCTGCCGGCCGACACAGCCAATCCCGATCCGAAGGATCAGAATAAACTCCGGTGGAACTGGTCGGTCGTATCAGCGCCCGCCGGCAGTGCCGGCGTGGTGTGGTCGGGCAGCCCGACCAATGGCGAGGCGTTCACTTACCAAGGTTCAACCAACCCGCCTGGCACGGTGTTTACTTGTGATCCAACCGCCACCTTCGATGTTCCGGGTATTTATGTCCTGCGCTTCCGCGCGAGCGACGGGGACAAGACTTCCAGCCAGAATCTCTCTGTGTGGGTCCGCTCCCAGGATGATTACCGCGCTTTGGGGTATCTGTATTTATCGCCCCTGCCTGCTGCGGAATATACGTCGCCGCAGACCCGCTTTGTGCTGGTGCGTTTTCAGAATGTTCCACCGTCGGCGGTCACCAATCTCTCCACGTTTATTCAGGTAACCGGAGCGCAAAGCGGAGCGCACGCCGGCCAAACCAAAGTCGCCAGCGATGGCCGCACGGTGATCTTCACCATGACAACGGATTTTATCCCCGACGAAATGGTGACGGTGTCCTTGGCGCCTGGGGTGTCCCCGTCAAGCGGCGGGCCGATCTCACCCTATCAATATCAATTTGTCATTTCCGGACACCTGCCGGCCAGTTCGCAAGCTCCGATGGCTGCGACGACACCAGGCAACCAAGTGTTTCAGCTAGACTCACCGCCCCCGAGACCCTTGAGTCTGATCGCTAAGAAAGGGGTGGCCGGAATCATGCCCAACGGCGTCTCGGTACCCAGCGATTTTCCGTGGATCAACATCACGGTCAACAGCAACCCGGCGCCGGACCCAATTTTCATCGATAACCGGGGTGGCGGCGGTAAACCTTACAACGTCATTTTCGATAACAATGGTTCGCCGATCTGGTACCTGCGCATGCCGGATGAGCGGCGCGACATGAAGGTCCAGCACAACGGTGTGTTAACGATGTTGGCCCGGGATGGTGGCAACCATTACAATGGTTTGGATACCCATTACCGCCTTATCACGAACTATTGGGCGGTAAACGGGTACGGCGTGGACGAGCACGAACTGCAAGTGCTGGGGGATGGGAAATACCTGCTGTTCGGACTGCGCACGGAGACCGTGGATATGAGCCGGTATGTGGTCGGGGGCAATACTGCCGCGTCTGTCACCGAGCAAGTCATCCAGGAGTTCACTCCGGCGGGCGAATTGATTTTCCAGTGGCGAGCCTGGGACCACCTGGACGTGCGGGATCAGCAGCAGTTCATCAATATTCTCGGCAGTAGTTTTGATTTTCCTCACATGAACGCGATCGACATTGATACGGATGGTCACATCCTGCTTTCCAGCCGAAACACCAGCGAGGTCACCAAGATCAACCGCGACACGGGCGAAATTATCTGGCGACTGGGCGGTGCTCATAACCAGTTCACCTATGTCAACGATCCCCTTAACGGAACGCGTAACCAGCACGCCGTGCGGATGGTTGGCACCAATCATTACACCATGTTTGACAATGGCAACCTGCACAGTCCTTCGATGTCCCGGGGTGTCGAGTACGCGCTGGATCCGACGAACTTGACCGCCACAATTGTCTGGCAGTACCCAACCCCGGCAACGCCGAGCATCTATTCGTTTTACATGGGTGATGTTCAACGCCTCACCAATGGCAACACGCTCATTGACTGGGCGGTTGGTAACTTGCCCAAACTCACCGAAGTCCGGCCGGACGGAACCAAAGCGTTCGAAATGAACTGGGCCGATCATTGGGAGGCTTATCGGACCTGGCGCTGTCCCTGGCAAGGATTCGCACTCGTGCCTAATCTCATCGTTGAACCGTACCCCGATAACATCACGCTGATCTTCAACCAGTTTGGCGATACCAACGTGGCCTTCTACAAAATCTACGGCGGCACCGCCCCCCAGTCGGCCACCCTCCTCGCCACGTCCGGCGCGACGCTGAAACGCCTTACCAGTCTGCAAAACGGCAACACTTATTATTTCCGCGTGACTGCCGTGAACAAACAAGGCGTCGAGGGGCCTTTTTCCAACGAGGCCAGTGCCGCCGTCAATATCATCAAGCCCGGTCAGAACATGGTTAAGAATGGGGATTTCACGCAAGGCACGGCCTCGTGGGTTTGGACGTTGAACGGCGGGGCGACGGCCGCCTGGGCGGTTGAGAGCGGCGTCAGTCATTTCTATATTACCAATGGCACCACCACCTTGGCCAACATTCAACTCAAGCAAACCGGAATTCCATTAGTCCAGGACAACAAATATGTTTTCGAGTTCGACGCCTGGTCTGAGCAACCCCGCTACATCGAGGCCAAGGTGGCGCAGGATGCGGCGCCGAATCTCAATTACAGCGGGACCACCAGCACTTTTCTGTCCCCGGCGCATAATCACTACCGCTACGTCTTCACCATGAGCGCCGCCACGGACCTCAATGCCAGCGTGTTTTTCAACGTGGGTAGTTCCGCCTACGGCGTCTATGTGGACAACGTGTCCCTGTTCAACGCACCTCCGGGGGATCTCAACCTGGATGGGCGGGTGGATCTGCTGGACTTGCAGATCATGACCGGGGACTGGCTCAAAGTGCAGAGCGGTTTGAGCTCCGACCTGGACGGCAACGGCAAGGTGGATTTCAACGATTTGGGAATTCTCGGGGAAAATTGGTCCAGCGGATTCCCATGATCTCAGCCTCCGACCCATAAACAAAACGTAAACCAAACGAGAGACGTTTCATGAATATTAAAAACTTCGCTTTATATCGTATCGCCCTGGGCGGGCTCATGCTTGCGGCTTCCAATTTTGGACATGCCCAAGTTCCAACGAATTTCCCGACGCTGACCGTCACGACAAATTTTCCGTCCGCCGTCGCAAATGGGTCTATTTTCCTGGCGAACAATCTCACCCCTACCAACGTGGGTTATTACGTCATGATCGTCACCAACGACGGTTCACCGGTCTGGTACCGGGAACTGACCAATGCCGGCTGGGATTTCAAGGTGCTGCCAAATGGCTACCTGCATTACGCCCAGACCATTCGAGCGCTTACGTATACCGGCGGCGGCGATGTCACGCACGAGATTCTCGATGAGCAATACAACCCGGTCGAGAGCCTCCACGGCGGCAACGGTTA
>JANYBF010000126.1 GCA_025360895.1 Verrucomicrobiota bacterium | reverse complement strand
TTCCTCGCCGTGCAGCGGGAGTTTGGCTGCTTCGACGCCTATCTTTGGTCTTTTGTGGGCGGGGAGCCGATTCAGAATGCCCGCCGCGCGATGGCGGAAATCCCAGCGCGCACGCCGGAGTCCGACGCCATGAGCAAGGATTTGTTGAAGCACGGCTTCAAGTTCGTTGGCTCCACGATTTGCTATGCCCTCATGCAGGCCGTGGGCATGGTGAACGATCACACCCTGGATTGCTTCCGGCATAAACAACTCCACCACCCTTAGCCGCCTGATGTTAGGAGGCCGTGCGCAAGATGCAGGTCGCTACCAACTGATCAATGCGCTTGAAATTCGAGAACGGCTCGGGTGCAACGCGCGCAAAGGGTCGGATGCTCGGCTCTTAAGCCGACATCCGTTTCCCAATGCCAGCAGCGCTCGCATTTCTGGCCGTCGGCTTTTGATACGGTGGCAAAGACGGTCGCTCCGCCCTCTTCGGAAAGCTGGACTTGCGAGACGTTCAATAGTTCGCGCAGGGAATCGAGGTTTACCTTCGCGTCCAGGAGCAGCGGGCCGGTGCCATTCAGAGTCAATTTTGCTTCCAGGGATTTGCCAATCTGTTTTGCCTGCCGGGCCTTTTCCAACTCGGGCAAGGCCAGCGCGCGCAGCAGGAACAAGCTTTTCCACGATTCCTGGTCATAATCTTTGCCGGTGAAGCCAACTGGTTTCCACACCGCGCCGTGGACGGACTCGGCAGCTTTGCCGGGCACAAACTCCCAGGCCTCATCGGCGGTGAACACCAGCATGGGTGAAAGCATCTGGCACAAGCCGGTCACGAGACGATGCAGCGCGGTCTGCGTCGAGCGGCGGCGCTGCGAATTTGCCGCGTCGGTGTAAAGCCGGTCTTTGATGACGTCGTGGTAGATCGAGGAAAGCTCGACGGCGATGAACTGGCTGACCTTCTGATAGACGACGTGGAATTCGTACTTTTCGTAGGCCGCGATCACTTCCGCCTCCAACTTTGAGAACTCGCCGAGAACCCAGCGGTCGAGGCCGGTGAGTTGGTCGTCGGGGACGGTGTGCCTGATGGGATCGAAATCGTAGAGGTTCGAGAGCTGGTATCGCAGCGCGTTGCGGATGCCGCGATATGTCTCGCCAACCTTGTTGATGCGCTCTTCGCTCACGACGATGTCGCTGCGGAAATCCTGCGAGGCAACCCAGAGTCGCACCACATCCGCGCCGTATTTTTTGACGTAGGCTTCGGCGGTCTGGGGCTTTTCGTAAGCGCCTTGTTTGCTCTTGGAAATCTTCTCGCGGTCGGCGTCCACCATGAAGCCGTGTGTCAATACGGTCTTGTATGGGACCGCACCATTGCCCGCAAGCGAGAGCAGCAACGACGATTGGAACCAGCCGCGATGCTGGTCCGAGCCTTCGAGATACATGTCGGCCTGCCAAGGCAGTCTTGAGTCTTGAGTCTTGAGTCTTGAGTTCAGTTCAGTGTGTCGCATTAGCACTGAACGGGAAGAACTGCCCGAATCAATCCACACATCCAACGTGTCGTTGGATTTGGTGGCGGCGTCCGTGCCCTTCCAATCCTTCGGTTTTACCAGTGACCAAAGTTCGCCCACGGATTTCTCAAACCACACGTTCGAGCCGTGCTGCTCGATCAGGTCGGCGGCGTTGCGGACGATTTGCGCGTCGAGGATCGGTTCGCCCTTGGCGTCGTAAAATGCGGGGATCGGCACGCCCCAGGTGCGTTGTCGGCTGATGCACCAGTCAGGCCGCGATTGCACCGCGCCCTTGATACGATTGACGCCCCAGTCGGGAATCCAACTCACGCGATCAATCTCGGCGAGCGCCTGTTCGCGGAAGGTAGGGCCGCGCTGCTGCGCGGCCTCAGTCTGGGACGAGCCGCAGCTCGTCCCTACCTGATGATCAATCTTGATGAACCACTGATCCATGGCGCGGAAGATCACGGGCGTCTTGCTGCGCCAGCAATGCGGGTAGCTGTGATGATAATTTTCCTGATGCAACAGCGCCTTGCGGACGCGCAACTCGTGCAGCACGGCTTCGTTCGCATCGCTCTTGCCGTGCTTTTCGAGAATTGATTTTCCGAGCATCTCGGCGGGCATCTGTTGCTCGATGGGCAAGTCGCTGGTATGAGCGAGCGCGCCGTCGTCGTTGACCGGTGAATAGATCGGCAGGTTGTTTTGGCGGCCGAGATTGTAGTCATCCAGGCCGTGACCCGGAGCGATGTGGACGAAGCCCGTACCGGTGTCGTTGGTGATGAAGTTGTCGCCGGCGAAAAGTTTGCCTGTGCGATGGCAGAACGGATGCTGGTATTCGAGCGACTTGAGATGCTCGCCGTCGAGACTGCGAACGATTTGATAATCCCAGCCACATTTCTGCGCGACGGCGGAGAGCAGCAGCGCCGAGACAATGAATTGTTCCTCGCCCAGCTGCACGAGCGAGTAGTTAAACTTGGAGTTGTAAGCGACCGCGAGATTGGCGGGCAAAGTCCACGGGGTGGTCGTCCAGATGACAATGTTCACGCCGGGCCGACCGAGGACCGGAAATTTCACG
The DNA here is from genome assembly GCA_025360895.1 of Verrucomicrobiota bacterium. GTDB lineage: Bacteria > Verrucomicrobiota > Verrucomicrobiia > Limisphaerales > JADLHS01 > JADLHS01. The sequence continues at coordinate 4,297 of JANYBF010000126.1, read as the reverse complement.
AACACACTCTGGCTGACGTGATCGGCGTATTCCACCTCGGCTTCGGCGAGCGCAGTGCGGCACGGGATGCTCCAGTACACCGGCTTCTTCCCACGATAGGCAAACCCTTGGGCGACGATGTCGGCGAAGAGGCGCAGTTCGTCCGCCTCGTATTCCTTGTTGAGCGTGAGATACGGATTGTCCCAATCACCCAGCACGCCGAGGCGCTTGAACTGCGTCCGCTGAAGATCAATGTATTTGCGGGCGTAGGCGTCGCAGGCTTTGCGAATCGTCACCGCGTCGGCACTCGTGTCACCGGCCTTGCGCATTTCCTGAGAAACCTTGAACTCAATCGGCAGTCCGTGACAGTCCCAACCCGGAATGTAGGGCGCGCTGAAGCCCCGGAGCGTTTTGTATTTAACGACGATGTCCTTGAGAATCTTATTCAGCGCCGTGCCGATGTGGACCTCACCATTGGCGAAGGGCGGGCCGTCGTGCAGGACGAATTTGGGCGCGGCGGCGTGGGCCGCCTGGATTTTGGCGTAAAGCTTTCCCTGCTCCCATTTCTCCAGACGCTGCGGTTCGCGCGTGACGAGGTCGGCCTTCATCGCGAAGTCCGTGCGCGGCAGGTTAAGTGTGTCTTTGTAGTCCATGGTAGTTTTCTGGAGCGCAAACGGTAACAGTCGGAAAAATGAGTGTCAACGGACGCGCGTAGCCGGAAAACGCGGCTGTCGCAAATTCTTGGGCGAAGATTCTTCCTCCCTAAACGAAAACCGGATCAGCAAGCTGATCCGGTTCGGTTAAATTTAGTCGGTCGAAAGTTAAACCGCACTGGCTTGAACCAGTGAGTGCAGGCGCGCTTCGGCCTGCTTCGACATGGCCGTGAACACCATCGAAACGTGATAGCCAACGTGTTTGTTGCCCTGACAATCCACCACCACGCCCGTGCAGTTGACCCGGGCTCCGTCATTGGGTGATTGCAGCGTTAGCGTCATTTCCACCCAGGTGGCAAACGGGACGTTACTCCGAAACTCAATGCCGCCCTTGTGGAGGGACACGGCTTCGGGATTTAGGGTTAAACGCGTTTGCCGTGCCTCAACAGTAACGGGTTGCTCCAGTGTTTCGATACTTCCGATTTTTCTCGCACTCATAATTTCAGGGCCAGCTTAACACACAATTACCCGGCGTCAAATCTGGATTATTCGCCCGCCGCCGGCGGGAACATTTTATCTGGTGACGCGCATTGAATCGCCTACTCTAGTTCCGAAACTTAAATGCGAATCGCAAACTTAAACCCCGACACCGACATTGGCGCCAGCGCCTGGTTCGTTGAAATCGAAGGCCACCGCATCCTGCTCGACGCGGGCATGCATCCCAAACGCGAGGGCGGCGAGGGGCTGCCCCTCTACAAGAACATCCGCCAGGAGGAGGTGGATGCCATTGCCATTTCGCATTGTCACCATGACCACGTCGGCTCGCTGCCGGTCGCGGCGCGGTATTTTCCGAAAGCCCATGTGCTGATGGCGGAGCAAAGTTATTTCATCATCGAACGGGTGCTGCACAATTCCGTGAACGTCATGACACGGCAGCGCGACGAGTTGGGGATCAAGGAATACCCGCTCTACACGCACGACCAGGTGGACGACATCGCGCCGACGTTTCAAAGTTTCAAGTACAACCGCGAAGTCGAGTGGGCGGCGTATCACAAGACCCGCGCTGGTGTTCGTTCGCCGACACTGGAATTTTTCGACGCTGGCCACACGCTTGGTTCGGCGGGCATCATGTTGCGCGGCCAAAAGGAGACGATGTTCTACACCGGCGATGTTTGCTTTCATGATCAGACGATTCTTCGGGCCGCCCGTTTCCAGGGCGTGAAAGCTGATGTGCTTATCATGGAAACCACCCGTGGCAATCGGGCCGTGCCCGCCGGCGTCACCCGCGCGACCGAAGTCGAACGGCTCACGGCGGCGATTCACCAAGCCCTCAAACGTAAAGGGTGTGTGATGATTCCGTCGTTTGCGCTCGGCCGTACCCAGGAAATTCTCGCCTTGCTCGCCTTGCTCATGCGGGAAGGAAAACTCAAGCCGCAACCCATTTACATTGGCGGACTGGGCCGCGTGTTCACCGAGATTTACGATCTCGAAGCCCATCGCACGCATCGGCAGCACACGAATCTGCAACTCCGGGAAGCGCTTAATCTCGTTGTCCTCGAACCCGGTCAATCGCAGAAAATGAAACTGAGTGGCGGGCGCATCTTCGTGATCACTTCTGGCATGATGAGCGAGAACACGGCGGCCCACGATCTCGCCGTACGCATGGCTGGCGACGAGCGGCAATCCATTTTCTTCGTTGGTTATGCTGATCCCAGCACGCCGGGCGGGCGGCTCAAGGCGTCGAAACCAGGCGAGACGTTTGTGTTCAGTCCCAGCGCCGGACAAGTCACGCGCCATTGTGACATGCAGGAATTTGATCTGACCGCCCACGCGAACCGCGAGGACCTGCTGGATTTTGTGGGTCAGGTTTCGCCGCGCGCGATTCTGCTGGGCCACGGTGACGACGATTCGCGGAAATGGTTCGAGGAACAAATCCACGCCCGCCACCCGAAAATCCAAATCATCCAGCCGCAGGTGGGCAAAAGCGTGACGGTGTGAGCCGGGCGGAGTTGCAATTTCTAAAAGCATGTTGCTCGTTCAACGTCCGCTTGAAATGGGTTCGTTCCTCGACCGCCAAATTCATTCCCGATAATCTGCGATGCGCCGTTCTGAACACGTTATGACCAACGTAAAAACCCTCCTCGCCGAATTGATCGCGCTGCCGAGCGTCAATCCGGCCTTTCTGCCGCCGCGGCATCCGCACGCGGGCGAGGGACGCGTGGCGGAATATCTTGCCGCCTTGGGCGCGCGGGCGGGACTGGACATCGAATTTCAACCCGTCTTGCCCCACCGCCCCAATCTGCTCGCCCGCTTGCGACCGGCCGGAAAAATTCACCAAACGATTTTGCTCGCGCCCCACCTCGACACGGTGAACGTGGCGCAGGTTGGCGAGTTAACGCCCCGGATCAAGGGCGGCCGGATGTTTGGGCGTGGCGCTTGCGATACCAAGGGATCGGGCGCGGCGTTTTTTACCGCGTTGTGCGATCTGGCGCAATCCGGCGCGCGCCCTCGGGAAACCGAGATTATCTTTGCCGGGTTGGTGGACGAGGAATACGGCCAGAGTGGATCGCGATTTCTGGCCAGCCAAAAATTCAAGGCCGACCTCGCCATCGTGGGCGAGCCGACGCGACTGGCGTTGGCGACGGCGCACAAGGGTAGCGTATGGTTGTCGGTGGAAACCCGTGGACGTTCGGCGCATGGCGCGACGCCGTGGTTCGGGCAGAATGCGGTTCACGAAATGGCGCGAGTGGTGGACGCCCTCGAAACTGATTTCGCCGCCCGCTTGCGGAAGCGGCGGCACCCCTTGCTCGGCGCCGGCTCGGTGAGTGTCGGCACGATTGCCGGTGGGACGCAGACGAATATTGTTCCCGATCGTTGTGTGATCAATGTGGACCGGCGCACGCTGCCGGGGGAATCCGAGGCAGGCACGCGGCGCGAAGTCGCCGCCTTTCTCCGCGCGCGGAAACTCAAAGCTAAGGTTTCCAATGTGAAACTGAAACCCTGCGTGCCGCTGGAGACGGATCCGCGGCGGCCGCTCGTTCGCCAATTCCTGCGGAGCATTGGCCAGACGCGACCGGAAGGGTTGCATTACTTTTGCGATGCGGCGGTGCTGGCGCAGGGCGGCATTCCCAGCGTGGTCTTCGGCCCCGGCGACATTGCCCAAGCGCATACGGCGGACGAATGGATTTCAATTGCCCAACTCGAACGCGCGCGGGGCATGTTGTTTGACTTCCTGAAATCGCTTCCTTGAACCAAGCCGGTTGCGTATTGTCCAACGCTCATGATTGCCGAAAAAACTGAAGTTGTGATCGCCGCACCAGAGAAAAGTCATCTCACTTTTTTTCGTCAAAGTGGTTGGTTAATGATCGCTAGCGTGGCCGGGGGCGGGCTGATGTTCGCGGTGCATACGATCGCACAGCGTATGCCCAAGGCGGAATATGGGGTTTTCTTCACGCTCCTCCAGATCGTCACTCTGATGGGCATTCCTGCGGTCGGACTGCAAAGTGTCTTTGCCCAACAGGCGGCAGCTTCTTTGAAACCTGCTCAGGAACAGGAACTGGCCGGTGTATTTCGCGGAGTGTTACATGGGGTGTTTTTCCTCTGGCTTGTAATGGTCGGAATAGTATTTGTATTTCACCAAAAGATTCTCATCGCGCTGAAAATTT
>JANYBF010000121.1 GCA_025360895.1 Verrucomicrobiota bacterium | reverse complement strand
GCCGGTGAGTGGGTTGCCGTTGGGGTCGATACCGGTGATGGTGCTCGTCGTGTTGATCTGGTTCCCCAGGACCAAGCCCGTGACGTTCACCGAGAAGGTGCAGTTCGCGCCGCCAGCCAGCGTCGCGCCCGTCAGGCTGATGAGATTCGGTAAGGTTGCCAGGATGGTGCCGCCGCCGCAGGTGCCGGTGACGGTGGTGTTGGATAAGGCCAGCCCGGCGGGCAACGTGTCGGTGAACGAGATGTTGGTCAGGGTGATGGTCGTGTTCGGATTCTGAATTGAGAAAGTCAGGCTCGTGGTTCCGCCTACCGTGATCGTGGACGCTCCGAACACTTTGGCGATGACGGGAGGCCCGACCACCGTCGTGTTCGCAGTCCCGGTGTTTCCGGTGCCGGCGACCGTGTCGAACACGGTCACGCTGTTGTTTTTCACGCCCACCGAGGTGCCGGTCACGTTGATAGAGAAAGTGCAGGCCCCGGGCGAAGCCGGCAGAGTGGCGCCTGAAAGCGACACGGTCGTCGATCCCGCAGTCGCCGTAATAGTGCCGCCGCCGCACGTGCCGACGAGGCCGTTGGGGGTGCTAACGGCCAGGCCGACAGGCAGCGTGTCGTTGAAACCGACCCCGGTCAGGGGAGCGGTGTTCGTGTTGGAGATGTTGAAGGTCAAGGTTGTAGTCCCGTTCAGCGGGATCGTGGTCGCGCCGAACGCTTTCCCGATGGTTGGCGGAATCAGCACCGGGGGCGCCGCCAGCACCGTGAGCAGCGCGCACGAGGTGTTTCCAGGGCCGGCGCCCGGAGCGCTCGCCGTAACGCAATTGTTCTTCGGGCCGAGTGTAACGCCGGTTACATTAACCGAGAACGTGCAGGTTCCGCTTGCCGCCAGGTTCACGCCCGCGAGCGACACGCTTGTCGAACCCGCTACCGCTGTCGGGACGATTCCGTTACAGCCGGTCAACGGGTTCAGGCCGTTGGGATTGGCTACAGTAAGGCCGGCTGGCAGAGCGTCGGTGAAACTGATCGCATTCAGCGGGGTCGGATTGGAATTCGTGAGCGTGATCGTCAGGGACGTCGTGCCGCCCAGGATGAGATTGGGCGCTCCAAAGGTCTTTTGGATCGTCGGCGGCGACAAGACCAAGCCGCCCAGGTCGTCGATTCCGGGAACCAGGGTGAGCTGCGTGGCCGTGTTGGTCGTCAAATTGAAAGAATAAACATGGGAATCGCCACGGGCGGCAATATACAAAAGACCATTGTTGTCCGAGAAAAGCCCGTCCGGCGTAGGTATGTTGCTGCCCGGCACCAGAGTGGCGGCCAGAGTGGCCGGATTGATTTTGTAGATCACGCTGCCCACTTTCGAAGTGGCGTATAGGAAGCCACTGAAGGAGTCGTACGTCAACCCGTCCAGCGAGTTGGTGGAATCGAAAGCGGCCGAAGTGTTCAGAATCGCGCCGGTGACCGGGTCGAGTTGGTTCAATGTGGAAGTGCCGCCGAAACCCAGCAGCACGAACAGGCGCCCGACCGTATCGTAGGCGATCCCTTCGGGGTGGGCGACGCCGGCGACCAGAGTGGTTGTCACCAGCGTGGTCAGATTCGTGCGTGTTATGGTGCCGGCGAGAAAATTGCTGACCAGAACGGAATTTCCGCCGGGTTCGAGAACTATGTCCTGAGGATCGCTTAGTCCATTCGCGCCGGTTGCCAGCACCGTGTCCGTGTTGGCGATAGGATCGAAGCGATGCAGCTCGCTAGCTAAAGGGTCCGTCAAATCGTAAATGAGTCGGCCTTGCGGATCTACCACCATGCTGTCTGGGGGGTTAATTCCAGTGGTCTTGATCACCGTCACCGTATTCGTGGTGAGGTTCACCTTCACGAGTTGGCTGTTTTCGCGGGATGTCGCGTATATAACAGTGTCGGCGCTGGCCGATCCCACCGTCAAAATCAAAGCCGCGAACGCAGCCAGAGGCACGTTAATTTTGAGCGAAATCACAATACCCTCCTCCCTAGTCCTAAAATGTATCCAAGATAAGGACTACCACCATAGGGTGTTCAGTGCAACTACTTAACTGGGCTAATCCGAAAGTATTAGGCCAGTACTATAGCCGTGCCGAGTGCTCAGGTTCGCATGTTGCGCGATCAAGGGATTCGCTTTATGCTAGCCCGTTAGGACTAAAATACTCATCTGGCTCGCAGACAGCGCTATCATCGAAGGGTTTGTTATCGGAGGTCCCAATGCCCTATTCCCGTCAGGCTTTATTCACCGTCTTATCGATTTTCGTTTCCCCGGCGCTGTTTGGACAATCTCTTACCAATTTCCAGGTTGTCTCCCAAAGCGGATCGAACGTCACGTACCGGTCCGATCTGCTGAACCCCGGCCCGGCTTTGACCGGCGCGACGGCTACCCTGTCGAGCAC
>JANYBF010000078.1 GCA_025360895.1 Verrucomicrobiota bacterium | reverse complement strand
GCATCTCAAACCGGCCGAGCCAGTGGCGCGGGGTGAATTGTCGGTCGCCGATTCAATGGGCGCCGCGCTCGCGTCCAATCGGACCAACCAACGGCATTTGAAGCTGGTGGGGATGTTATTCGTCATCATGCTTCCGCTGCTGGCTTTGGCGATGCAATAGTTGCCCGCGGTCGGCAAAGTGTCCGCGCGTGAACTAACTTCCATGGCGGCGTTGTTTGCCGGAGTGTTGTTGCTCAGCGGTGCCGGCATCGCGGCGCGCTACTTCGGACGCCTGTTGCCGCAACAAAAGCAGCTTCACGCTTTGCTGGCGGAAATGGTTGATGAAACCGCATGACCATCCCGCCAGCATTTCGTCTCAGTTCCAAGAGTAAACACACCCGTTGTGCATCCGGCATTGGGGGGGGGTGAAATTTCACGCCGCACAGGAAACACCAACAGACTGTAACCGCCGACGTGAGGAGGCGCTGCCTTTTAAACGGTGCGGCACACAAAGCTCGGGGAGATTTGAGCCTCCTCACGTCGGCTGCTACAACGGAGCCACCGGCGTATTGCCGCATTTCCAAAAAAAGTTCTTGACGTCACCCGGTACACTGTCCTAGTGTCATAGGACAGACAACAATTATGGTCTTTCAGGTCGATTTCAAAACAGGCAAGCCGGTTTACCTCCAACTGGTGGATCAGGTGCGCTACGCGGCGGCGTCCGGCGGGTTGCGGCCCGGCGAACCGCTGCCTTCCATCCGCCCGCTCGCCGAGGAACTGCGCGTCAACCGCAACACCGTCGCCAAAGCCTACACCGAACTTGAAAGCCAGGGCGTCATTGAAACAATCCCGGGCAAGGGTTGCTTTCTCAAGGAAAACAACTCGCCGTTCACCAAGCCAGTCCGCCAGAAACTCCTGCTCAAGGAAGTGGACGAAGCTGTGGTGATGGCGCATCACCTGCAAGTGGACCGAGAAGCGTTCCTCACGCTCGTCAAGGAACGGCTCGACCACTTCGAACGCAAGGTCGCCAGCCACGAGGAAAAATCATGAGTATACTCTTTGCGAAATCAACGCAGGTTGGTGGTGGATTGCGCCCTTCCCCCTCACCCCGGCCCTCTCCCGCCGGGAGAGGGAGAATCCTTCGCCGGTTTTCCGAACGTCGGAAGCCAGAGCTTGCCGGACCCTCTTCCGCAAGAGAGCAAGCCACCAAACGCTGTTCCCTCTCCGCGGTGGAGAGGGCTAGCTTCACAACCAATCTCAAGAAATGCCGCCTTTTCCAAAGGTGAAACTATGAACGAAACCCCAGTCATCGAAATCAAGGATCTGACGCGGCGCTACGGCAAGCAGGACGCCGTGAACGGGTTGAGCCTCACCGTGCGCCCCGGTCGTTGCTACGGCTTCTTCGGTCGCAACGGCGCGGGCAAGACCACCACCATCAAATGCCTGTTGAACCTGCTTCGCCCCACAAGCGGCAGCGTGCGCGTGTTCGGCTTGGATCCGCAAACCGACGAGGTTGCCGTCAAATCCCGGATCGCCTACGTGCCGGATGTGGTGGCGTTTTATCCGTGGATGACCGTGCGCGACACGCTTGAATATCTCGCTGCTTTCCGCGCGCACTGGAATCGCGACCTCGAAGCCGACCTCCTTAAACGCTTCGGATTAAATGCCGCGCAGAAAACAACCGCCCTTTCCAAAGGACAACGCACTCAACTCGCCCTCATCGGCGCCATTTGCCCGGAGCCGGAACTGTTGCTGTTAGACGAGCCCACTTCGGGTCTGGATCCCATTGTACGCCGCGAGTTCATTCAAACAGTTATCGGCGCCTATCAATCCGGCGATGCCGGACGGCGGACGGTTTTTGTTTCGACGCATCTCATCTCCGAGTTCGAGGGCTTGATTGATGAATTCACCATCATCGAACAAGGACGCGAGCTGTTGACGATGGACGCCGATGCCGCGCGGGATCGGTTCAAGAAAATCCGCGCCCGCTTTGCCCATCCGCCGGCCCAGCTTGACCTCCCCGGCGCATTGAGCGTGAAACAGAATGGCCGG
>JANYBF010000041.1 GCA_025360895.1 Verrucomicrobiota bacterium | reverse complement strand
CGATGACCCGGATGGACTCCGCTTTGAACTGGCGCGCGTCCTCGGCGAACCGGGCCACGGCGTGGGCCGTGTTGGCGATGGCTTTGGGTTGCAACCGGTGGGTTTCGTAGAAGCCCTGACCCAGACGGGTCTGGTGGCTGTCCTCGTAAAGCGGTCGCACCTCGTGACCGGCGACTTCCGCCACGAGCAATTTCACTGAATTCGTGCCGACATCAATGACGGCCCGGCGCGCGAAAGACATGCGGTATTAGAGCAAGTCGAGCGGTGAGGCCCAAGTCAAAAACGGTGGGCCAACAAAAACAAGCGGATGCTGGGCGACACACGTTTTCGACCCAGCACCCGCTCCTTCCGCGCGGAAGGAAATCGGACATACTCCGCCGGATCGGGTGGGGCGGGTTACGCGCCCAGTTGATCCCGCGTCACCAACTTGGCAAGTGTGCCATTGAAATTGTCAAAAAAGGGCGACCAACAAAAAGCCTGGTCGCCCGAGCGAGAAAACTGGAGCCGCAGACTACTTGTTCTGTCCGCCCGTCTTATTGGAGTCCGGCTTCTGTTTCGGATTACATTTTTCGCAGACCTTGCCGTCTTTTTTGGCTGCGACGCAGCATTTGTGGGAGCAGACCTTGCCATCCGCTTTGGCCTTTTCACAACAAGTCTTGTCGGCGGCGAACGCCGGGATGGTCAGCAAGACGCTGATCCAGAGGGCGGCCATCAATGTCTTGATGAGTTTCATATAATTTGCTGATTCGGGTTGCTGTTTTTGTTTCCGTCTGCCACCCGCCCTCACCATAGATTTGCCGGCGAAGGGACGGAATATGTAACGACCGCAGTGTAAACTTGCGAGGCGATATGCCAAGCAGTTTGGGGGAGGTTTCTCGGAGGGTGGGCGACGGCTCCAGGCTGGCACTATTTCTGTGCGGCGGCCTTGGGTGTGATTTGTACTGCTTCCGCAATGCCGAAGCGTTCGAGGACGCGTTGCGTGGCTTCGCGTTCGGCGTCACCGGCGGCAAGAACGATGCGTTGGAGCGATTCGTTGGGCAGGAAGTCAATGACGTGAAAATTGTCTTTCGGCTGCTTCAACGCGTCACGTAATCCGCTCAGGCTGGTCACGCGCAGACCGTTGACTTTGTCCACAGCGAAACCCCGCTGTTCCTGATAGCCAAGGTTGAAGGCGTCGGGTAGCACTTGCGAGAGGATCACAAGGCCCGGCTGTTCCCGGGTGGCCTCGTCGCCGGTGTAATACGTGAACCGAAACGGCGCGCGGCGTTCCCATTCAGCGCCCCAGCGTTGCAGATAAGGAACCGTCAAAGGCTGAAACACCAGCCCACCCACGATGAGATAATCCGGCGGCTGATCAAAAACTCCCGCCGGCACGAGCGAGTGCGCAAATTCGTATTTGGGCAGGCGATAGGTGACGTCGAGTGGTTTCCCATCCCGCCAGATTTTCATTTTTACATCATCGCCGGCCCACTTGCCGCGCGCGGAAAGATTTTCCAGCATTAGCGATCCGTAATCCGGATCGGTATAATCGCCCTGCATATCCACATCGAAGCCATCTATCTGCAGGATGATGTCACGGGGCTGGAGCACTTGCTCACCGTCATCCAGACGCTCCGGCACGTTGCTGACCAAAACGCCTCGCGGTTCACCGGGCAGCCGGAGTTGCGCGAGCGAAGCGGGGTTCTCCGCCCGCTGCCAGTAGAAATGAAAGTACCCCAACCCACGCTGGTTGCCTGCCGCCCGTGCGGCCAGAATCATTTGGATGAAAGAAGCGGGGATGACCTTGCAGGTACGTCCTTTTTGGGAAGCCACGATACCGACGACATGCGAATTGGCTACGACCGGCTCCCCCAACCCAACCCCTTGGATTTCCGATCCCAATTCCATCTGCACATGGCTGATACCGCTTAACTCGCTCGGGCGCACGGCAAACTGGGTGAACTCTGCCTGACGATTTTCCAGTTTGCCTTCGCGCCAGCGGATGATTTGCAGCTTGTCACCCTCAGCGGGTGCTTTACCGGAAAGGTTGACCGGCTGGAGCCCGGTCCAAAAGGCCGCCTCATCAGTCGTGAGCAACGCGAGGTTGGCGTAGTAGTCAATCCACTCGACCTTGGCGTTCGTCCATTTGCCGCGCCCACCTTTCTGCAGGCGGACCAACGTGCGGTCCGACAGGTCCTGCGCGGTGGTCAGAATCTGCCGTTCGCCGACAACCAGCCCGATCTTGGCCGAGCGGTCGTTGCGTCGGTTCCACGGTTGATAATAATCGTAAAGGTTCCGCGATACTTCGACTTTGACGACCGACTTCTCCCAGACCGATGCGGCGGCGGTTGGATCGCCCGCAGCCAACGCGGGCAACATTGCCGCCCAAACCAATATCGTGATCAGGTGGAGGTATTTCATAACTGCCGGTCGCGGGGGACGCCGTAGGTCTTGAGGATTTTATCGTTGGCGCGCAGCGCTTCGGCATGATCGAGGCATTCGAACTCGCGGCTCTTGATGAACTCGATCACGTCGTAGGTGTTCGTGCTGGTCTCGAAGGCCCGGATGACGTCGCTAATCTTCTCAATGCGCGTGCCGTTGATGCGATCAACCAGCACCCGGCTGCGCAGGCGGAAATTCGCGTTGACGGCGTCGCCCAGGACGGTGCTCAGGACCACGGGTTCTTCGCGCACCAACTTTGGTTCTTCGCGCGAACGGTAGAACAATTCGTAAGTCAGGTCCGTGCCGGAAGCCTCGGAGCTTTCGCGCGTGGCCGCGCCCAGATAATCCCGCGAGAGCGGCGTGAACACCAGCCCGCCAAAAACGAAGTAGCGCGGTTTCACGTCGAATTGGTTGCCTTCGGGCCGGTCGGCGGTCGAGGCCACCACCTTCACGTTGACGGTTTGTGCCTGGCCGGCGCGCCACATTTTGACCGGCACACTGTCGCCACTCTGACCCAATTGGAAACCCAACGCGCAGAAGACCCGATTGCTCTGGTACAAAATCGTTCCGTCGCTCGCCACGGGAAATTCGCCAATCTGCAACACGACATCGTCCGGTTGCAGCACATTGCTGGTGCTCGAATTCGGGCGCAGATAATCCACGCGCGCTCCGAGGTTGTTGTCCGGCAATTGCAACTGGGAACGGTAAGCCGGGTTTTGCAGCGGCACAAAATTCACGCCCGCCAGGGGTACGCCGTCGTAATGTTTGTCTTCGATGTCCTTGAGAAACCGTTGGATCACGGGCGGCGGGATAAAAAATCCCGTGTTCTCCAGACCGGCGATGCCCTGAAAGGCCACGCCTACCACGCGGTCGTCTTGGATGACTGGTCCGCCGCTGTTGCCGGGGTTGATCGCCGCGTCGGTCTGCACGCTCAGCAACCGGCGATTGCCGATGTGCGAGTAACCACTCATCTCGATGCGCGACACGACGCCCCGGGTGTAGGAGATTTCCTCGCCGCCTGCCGGATAACCGTAGGTCACCACGGTCGAACGCACCTTGGGCATCTCGCCGAATTCAAGGGCCGGCAGTTGATCAAAAAAACTTTCATCCGCCACCGTCAAGACAGCGAGGTCACAATCGTGGCCGATGAATTCTACGGTCGCCAGGTAAGGTTTCGCGTCCTGATATTTCCGCACAATGACCTGGCGGCTCCAGCTCACCACGTGCGCATTGGTCATGATGCGTTTGCCCTTGATGACGAAGCCCGAGCCACCCGCGCGTTGCACGGCATCGAATCGCCACGGCGCCGACCAGTCGGGCTCCTGACGATAGGTCAGGATCTGAATGGCCGAACGTTCAGGTTCGGCGGCGAAACCATAAACCACCGAGCTGATGAGCAGGGTGGTGATCGCATTTTTCAGGAACACCCGCGCAAAATGAAAGCTCCACCGGAATTGGTCAAGGTATTATCGGGCCAAAGTTGCAGTCTCTTTGCACTGCGGCCTTGAGCCGCTTCAAGTATTCCTCCCGCGGAATTTCCACCGCGCCGAGCTGGCGGGTGGTGGGCGTGAGCATTTGAATATCGAACAGAACGAAGCCATGTGCTCGTAAATGTTCGACCAAATGACCGAGCGCAACCTTCGAGGCATTCGTGGCGCGGTGGAACATGGATTCGCCGGCGAAGAGTCCGCCGACGCTTACGCCATAGATACCGCCGACGAGTTCGCCCCCGCGCCAACATTCGACGCTGTGGGCAGCGCCCTGCTCGTGCAGGCGCGTGTAAGCTTCGACAAACTCCGACGTGATCCAACCACCCTTTCGCTCCGGATCCGCGCAGGCCTGCACCACTTGACGGAACGCCCGGTCACAGGTGTTTTC
>JANYBF010000026.1 GCA_025360895.1 Verrucomicrobiota bacterium | reverse complement strand
CTCGCGAGCCTCATCCGTCGAACTCGGCTCGCGAGGACGCTCGCCCCACCAAACTCAATCACATGGAAGAATCTGTTCCCTTTGCCAGCCGCGTGTATTTCATCCTGCTCGGCCTGCTGGTGTTCGCGCGCGGCATGGATTTTCTCAGCACCTGGGTCGCCACCCCGCATCTGACGCTCGAGGGCAATCCCATCGCCAAATGGCTCGGCTGGAAATGGGGACTATTGGTGAACCTCGGCTTGTGCGTCGGCTTCGGGCGGCTGCCGGTTCCGGCCATCATCATTGCCACGACGAGCCTGCTGGTGGCGGCACGTAATTTCCAATCCGCCTGGCTCATGCGCTCACTGGGCGAGGATGCCTACCGCGATTGGTACGTGGACCGTGTCCGCGCAACACGGCTGCCGCTGTATTTGGTCTGCCTGGCCGGCAACACCCTGCTGACGGCCGGCGTCGGCGCGGCGTTGATATATTTTGCGGCGCAAGTGGTGCCGCAGGCGATCGGGATCGGCATCGTGGGCTACGCGGTAGCCGTCGCTTTCTACACGCTGCTTTCCGTCTGGCGGACCCGGCGAACTTTCCGTTAGATTGGCCAACGCAGCAACTATGCACACACCGACACTGGATGAATTTCTGAAACTGGCCGGACAGGGCAACCTGATTCCCGTCACGAGCCGTATTCTGGCCGACATCGAAACGCCGCTCTCCGCCTATCGCAAAATCCGCGGGCAAGGCGAATCGTTTCTGTTCGAGTCCGTCGAAGGCGGCGAGCATCTCGGGCGCTACTCATTCGTCGGTTGCAATCCCCGCGTGGTTATCAAGCAAACGGGCAATCGCATCGAAGTCATCCAGGACGGTAAGGTCGTGGAGAAGTTCGCCATTCCCGCGCCGGGCAAGGAACCGTGTGAGAGTTGCGTGAAGGACGGCCTTGAAGTCGTCGAGCGCGTGATGAAGAAGTATCGCCCCGTCATGCTACCCGGCTTGCCGCGTTTCACCGGCGGCGCGGTGGGTTTCATCGGTTACGAATTCATTCACGACATCGAGCCCGTCGTGCCGCGTCCGGCGCACGACGAGTTGGGCACGCCGACGCTGTATTTCATCGTCGCGGATCAGTTGCTCGTGTTCGACCGCGTGGCCCAAACCATCACGGTGCTGGTCAACGCCGCGATTGATGAAGCCGCCAGCCCGACCGAAGCGTACGAAAGCGCCGTCGAGGAAATCGAGCGCCTGCTCTCGTTGCTCGAACAACCTAGCGAACATCATCCCGTCAGCGTGCCGGGCGAAGTGCCGCCGCTACCGTTCACGTCCAACGTCGCGAAAGAAAAGTTTCTCACCAACGTCACCGCGTCCAAGAAGTTCATCACCGCTGGCGACATCATCCAGGTCGTCGGCTCGCAGCGCTTCAGCGTGGAGACGAAAGCGTCGCCTGTGGACGTTTACCGCGCCGCGCGTTCGGTGAATCCCTCGCCCTACATGTTCCTGCTCGAACTCAATGGCTTCTCGCTCGTGGGCGCGTCGCCGGAAATCCACGTGCGCTGCGAGGACCGCAAAGTTGAGATTCGTCCCATCGCCGGCACGCGTCGTCGCGGCAAGACGCCGGACGAAGACGCCGCGTTGGAAAAGGAACTTCTCGCCGACCCGAAGGAACGCGCCGAACATGTCATGCTGGTGGACCTCGCGCGCAACGACATCGGGCGCGTGTGCGATTTCGGCAGCGTGCAGGTGAAGGATCTGATGATCATCGAGCGTTACAGCCACGTCATGCACATCGTATCGAGTGTCGAGGGCAAGCTGGCGGCGGACAAAACCAATTACGACCTGATGCGCGCGACGTTTCCGGCGGGCACAGTGAGTGGCGCGCCGAAAATTCGCGCGATGCAACTCATCTCCGAACTGGAAGGTACCGCGCGCGGGCCGTATGGCGGTTGCGTGGGCTATTTCAGCTTCAACGGCAATCTGGACACATGCATCACCATCCGCACCGCGCTGCTCAAGGACGGCAAAGCCTACGTGCAAGCCGGCGGCGGCTGGGTGAACGACTCCGAACCCGAAGCGGAATTTCAGGAAACGGTGAACAAGAGCAAAGCGATGCTCAAAGCCGTGGCGCTTGCGGAGACGTTTGGGAAAATGAAAATGAATTGAACGCTAAGACGCGAAGGCGCAAAATCGCGAACAATGAACCACTCCGAAGATCAATTCCCACTGGACCGCGATGAAAACGCGGCTGAATTGCTATTCGATGAAACAACGACAACAGTTGTAGCGAAGCATGGCCCGACTTCGCGTGCGTTTGCAGCAGTAATTTGTGGAGTTCTGGGGGGCATGTTGATTCCAAGCGCTCTCGCAAACGGTTGTTTGTTTTACTTTCCAGACGAGAGGCATTCCGGCACGCCTTGGTTATTCCGGTGGGGTGAGCATTGGGCGCTTCGCGTCTTCGCAAGTTGGGCTTCGGCATTCGGTGCGGGCTTCATCGCTGGCGTTGTCGCCCGGCAGCGAGGACGGATTTGGGCTGGCGTCGCCGCATTGCCGAGCACGCTTTGTTGGCTGGCGATTGCGGTGATAGGCTGGATGCAGAAAGTTCCGTTTTTCGAGGGCCGTTTCGAAGTCGAAACTTCTATTGGAAACAAACTCGTGGCATCGCTGCTGGTTTTCACAATCATCCCCATGCCGAGATGGTGAAGGAATTCGTACGCGACCACGGCTCAATCACGCCAAAGCAGTGCCGCGAACTTCTCGGTTGGGGGGAGTCGGCGACAGATCGCGTGGAGATTTCAAAGCTGCTTCGGAAGTGGAGTGGAGCGGACGGATTTCTGGTGCGAGAAGGCAAGCCGCCAAAAGTCCGCTACGCGGCCCGATGAGTGTTAGGAAGTGTTAGCTGACCGCACGAAGGATTTTGCAGGAGAACGTTGTGGCCCATTGTGACACAAGCGTTTTGCGGGGTGTGTAGCGGCTGCGAGTTGTTCACGGGTGTTACCAAGTGTTACCAACTTCGGAACGCTGCGCCGTGACTTCAAAACGCTGGTTCTTCGTTGGCAAAGCGCACGTTGAAGAATGGACTCCGGCTGCACGCGAGACGCGCAACCGGTTTTTAATCGAACGTCGTGACGCGTTCAATTGGAAGTGTTGCCAGAGCGGAAAGCGTTTTTCCCAAAAGTTAAACCGCGTTGACCAGAAGGAACGCGCCGAACACGTCATGCTCGTGGACCTCGCTTGCCCCGTGGGATAGTTCTCGGTGCAATTGCAATACCGCGCCGCTGGCGTTATCCCACGGGGCAAGCAACGACATCGGGCGGGTGTGCGATTTCGGCAGCTTCGTAGCGTCGGGCATCCTGCCTGACGTAGAGCCGTGGCTTCCAGCCTGGCGGAAGAGGCCTCGCACAGTTTCAAGCGCGTTGGAAGTTTCGGGAGTCGCTCGACATTTCGGGCGTTTCTCCGGGTGGCAGGATGCGCACCCTCTACGGCAGCCAGGATGGCCGCCGCTACATTCATCGAGCGTTACAGCCACGTCATGCACATCGTGTCGAGCGTCGAGGGCAAGCTGGCGGCGGACAAAACCAATTACGACCTGATGCGCGCGACGTTTCCGGCGGGCACGGTCAGCGGCTCACCGAAGATTCGCGCGATGCAGATCATCGCCGAACTCGAAGGCACGACGCGCGGACCGTATGGTGGTTGCGTGAGGCTACTTCAGCTTTGAGAGCCTGACTGGAAATTCCGAGGCGCGCTGTTTTCGGGCAGGAGACTGGATAGCGAGGCGCGACGAGGGAGAATACCCGTGGTGGGTCTTCGACTGTGGAGCAACGAAGCAAGACGGCCTTTTGCGCGAAAACCCTCCGGGCGGCGGGTCTTTTGGTTTTGGCCTGCGTTGGCTCGGTCGTCACAGCCCGCTGCGGGATGCTCCTTCCTCGCCGCAGCGCCCCTCGCAATTTTCAGTCAGGCTCCTCCGGCAATCTGGACACGTGCATCACCATCCGCACGGCGCTGAATTTTTCCCCACGTCCCTCACCCGGCCTCCGGCCACCCGCTCCCGCTCCCGCGGGCGAGGGACAGCGTGCAAGCCGGCGGCGGCTGGGTGAACGACTCCGAACCCGAAGCGGAATTCCAGGAAACGGTGAACAAGAGCCGCTGGGCTACCCTCACCCATCACTTCGTGCCACCCTCTCCCATCCGATGGGCGAGGGACAGTGGCGCTGGCCGAGACGTTTGCGAAAAGTCCGTGAACTGTGATAAGCTACAAGCCATGAACGCAACGCTGCTTGAACCCGAAATCGTGACACGCAAAGGCAAGCCCGTCTCTGTCATCATTCCTATCAAAGACTACGAGGAGCTTTTGGAGCGAGTGGAAGACGCCGGTGACGCGGCGTGGCTAAACCGCGCCCGCAAGAAATCGCTTCACTACCGCCCGTTGGAGGATTATCTCGCCGAGCGCAAACGCAAGTGACCACGTATCGCGTCCTGCTTGAACGCACCCGTCATCACGGCGATACAAGCACTCGCGACCAATCCCCGTCCGCCCGGCTGTCGCAAACTCGCGGGCAGCAAGAATGACTGGCGCATCCGTGTCGGCGATTACAGGGTAGTTTACGAAATCACTGACACGATTCGCGTGGTGCGCGTCAACCGCGTGCGTCACCGCCGCGACGTTTATCGGTGAAAAATAATTGTCCCCGGCATGAAGAAAGCGCGCATTGGTTCAAACTTCGACGACTTCCTGCAACAGGACGGCCTGCTCGCGGAATGTAAAGCGGGTGCGCTCCGCCGCGTCGTGACCTGGCAGATCGAACAGGAGATGAAACGTCGCCGCATTTCCCACGCGAAACTCGCCAGTCGCATGAAAACCAGCCGCACAACACTCGACCAACTTTTTGCTGAGAGAGAAACGCCGGTAACACTTCAACTCTTGGAACGCGCCGCCCTCGCCTTGGGCCGCAAGCTCAAGGTTGAACTGGCCTGACGGCGGTTGGGTGAATGACTCCGAACCCGAAGCGGAGTTTCAGAAAACGGTGAACAAGAGCAAGGCGATGCTCAAAGCCGTGGCGCTGGCGGAGATGTTTGTAAAAACTCCGTAGCAGCCGACGTGCGAAGGCTCAAACTTCCATCCGGTTTCCGAATCTGGAAATGAGCCTAGTTACCTCGGCTGCTACGATGGGCGGTCAAGGCTTGAACAAGCGATAAAACTTCGTCGGCAAGGAGACCGGCACCACGACGGGATTAGTCGCACCGCTCACCGAATTGACCCAGTTCGTCGGGGACAAACTCAGCGTCTCTTGCAATACGAAGCCCGGCTTGTTGGGTGACCACGAGATGGTGGCATCGGCAGGCGGGGCAGGACTAATCGTGAGCGTGGGTGCTTTGGTGGCCTGCACTGCGGTGGGTAATGCCCAAAAACCGTCGGTGACGGAGTATTGGCCGTTGGTCATGGGGCCACCCGCGTCCGGCCGGCCAATGGTGCCGCTCAAAGAATAAACGCCGCCGGTGCTCGTGCCGCCGCCGTCATCAATGGTGTGCCAGTCAATGGCGGAGCTCTGCGCGGAGGCACTGAGAGAGCCGGCGCCGAGGATCAGGGTAACCAGCAGGTTTTTCATGTTGTCTTTCGTTTGAATTATTCCTTCACGAATTTCTGGAGAAGTTGTTCCAGTCTCTCCAGCCGTTGGTTCAACTCGATGATCTCCGTTTCCTTCTGTTCAAGTTTCTGCTCCAGTTTCCGGCTTCTGTCTTCCGACTTCCGACTTCTGACCTCTACTTTTTCATTCAACCCCTGAATCGCGGCCAGAGCCACGCCATCGGCATCCACGGTGGCGATGTGTTTGTCGTCGTCGCCGTTCAGGCCGAAGGCGGCGTGGAAATCCTGCGCGACCGGGCCGATGTGTTCGACGCCCGGTACGGCTTTGTAGTTCCAGCGCGCCAGTGACAGGGCCGCAACCTTGGCCAACACTTCGCCCGGATCAATGGAATTAAAGTTCTCCTTCGCGTTGCGGTCGGAAGTGGGATTAAACGCCAGGGCGCTCCAAGTGCCGCTGGTAGTCAGGCTGGAGACAGTCGTCGCGGCGTTGCCGAACGTGGCGATGTAGCCCGTGCCGTTGGCCGAGACGGACAACGCGCCGTCAATGGCATTACCGCCGTAATTCACGACTCGTAATGCGGGCGCCGACTGCCCGGACGCCTGGGTGTTCTCAGCCAGTCCCACGGGAGTGGACAATCCACCTGTCCTCGCTCCAGTATAGTTCAAGGCCGGTTGAGCAGTGCCTCCGACGACCTGCATGCCACCATTGGCGCGGACACGGAACTGATTCGTGGCAGTCGAGACAAAGTCGAAGTCTTGCGAATCACTCCACACGAATGAGCCATCATGATTAGCATTAGCTCCATATCCCATCGCGGCGGAGTAGTTGCCGCGGGCATGGTTGGCGGTGCCCATCGCGGTGGAGTAATTACCGCTGGCAACAACGCTGCTACCCATCGCGGTGGAATACTTGCCGCTGGCAACGGCGCTGACGCCCATCGCAGTGGAACCTATGCCGCTGGCGGTATTGTCATACCCACCCAGCACCGAGGCGTAATCTGCGCCGACGCGATTGGGACTAATATAGGGATAACTGCTAAATCCACCACCACCAATGAAACCACCGACAACGCCATTGCTAATGATGTTTCCTGAAAAGCCGCCCACCAGATTTGGGCTGTAGCCGAAAGCATTCGTCGCAAACTCAATCCGTAAGGCCCGCTGACCGTTTACCTTGATCTCCAGCGGCAGATTGTCCGTCGTGCCGAGGAAGTTTCCGTTCGTGGGGTTCGCGCCGAGGTTGCCGCCGAGCTTCCAGAAGTTCGAGTGGCTCAAACCGCCGAGTGTAACTGCGTTCACACTGGTCAGGTTGGCGCCATTGCCGGTGAAGTTGCCGGTCAGCGTCAGACCCACGGCGTTGTTGGTCACGACATTGGCGGGCAGTTGAGTTGGTGGGATCGTCCCGCTTAATTGCGTGGCCGGCAATGAGCCGCTTAGGTTGCCCGCCGTGATGGCGTAGGGAGCCGGAGTCAGCGGCTGGCGCGGTGACAGGATGTTAAAGGCTCCGATGCTGGTGCGCACCTCCAGTTGCAACCAACGGTCAGCCCCCGGGAAGTTTGATCCGAAATTGAGCGGCAAAACCAACAGTCCATTCGTGACAGAAACAACGACCTGCAACGGGGTGTTCGAGGCCAAAGCGGTTCCACCACTGGGCGCGTTCCACAGGGTGGCCTGAAACTCGGCGCTGCCAGAGTAGGGCACACCGTTTTGATCGAGCCGCCCCTGATACGTGAACGCCGTGCCTTGAGCGTTCACACTTGCTACTGAGTACGACAGCAAGCTCATGCCAATAATTAGCATCCAATGAGTCGCGGGTTTGGTCTTCATATTGTTAATAGGCAAAGGGTGTCACGTCGTTGTTGCCACGAATGTGAATATGGAACAGGCGAAAGTAGAGCACATTTTGTCGCTCCTACAATCCGCCAGCGACTGAGTGAACGACTCCGAACCCGGAGCGGAATTTCAGGAAACAGTGAACAAGAGCAAAGCCATCCACCCTCCGCAGTAATACTGCTACGGAGGACGGGTGCTCAAAGCCGTGGCGCCGGCGGAGACGTTTACAAAAGCTCGATGAGGCCGAGCTTTATGGTTACCGGTCAAGAACCTTTGAAGGAACCGGACAAAATGCCCGGTACAATCTTCAGAATTGTTTTACGCGATAGAATTTACGCCCTGCTTGTAATGTCTGGTTCGTATCCATCACTGACATCTCACGGCCATTTCCTCTCCACGGACCGTCCAAATTCATCGGTCGCCTGAGATCGTAAAGGTTTGGACGCCGACCGATGAAGCTGGTTCGATCATCCGCCAAAATATACAGATCGTGCCGGCAGCCGACCCATCACGAATAGTCGTTGTCGTGGACGTTTCCGGCGGGATGGAATCCTCCGTCAAGGAACTGGTCGAAGCCCTTGCTGGAATTCCGGAGACCACCGAGGTCGCCGTAATTGTCGCAAATGAATGAACAAAAGATTTCGGACGCAAAGCCGCAGAAAACGACGCCCACGATCATGGGCGAGCTTCGGCGAAGGCTCGGCAAGGTTCGCTTTGCCGGGGGGACAGGATAATTTACCCGCACTCGAAACGACGTGGTGGTGTGGATTCATCAGCCGCAGCCGGTCTTGCTGTCCAGCGAGAGCGGCTTGCGGCAACGCATCGAGCGGACCACCACTCCGATGCGCTTGTTTGAACTCCAAACGCGAAACGGCCCAGATCGCATCATTGAGAAGTTGGATGGTTTGGCTGCCGTCGAGCATTTAGTGCGCTCGGGTTCGCTGCGGTCGGACTTTGAAAAATTGCTGGCACAATGGGCGGGCAAAAAGGCCGAGTTTCAATTCGTGCGAAAAAAAGCCACTGAACCGGCCATGGACACCCGCGGCGGCAAGCAAATCGAACGCTTGTGGGCCCGGGATGAGGCGTTGCGACTCGCCTCCCATCGCCAGCGGGACGAAGCCGTGAAACTTGCGGCCAGAAACCAACTTGTCACGCCCCTGACGGGCGCCGGCGTGCTGGAAACCAAAGAACAATATGACCAACACGGCTTAAAACCGGCGGATGCCATGACCGTGCCCGCCGTGCCTGAACCCACGGCCTTGAGCTTGGTGGGAGTGGCGGTTGCAGCCTACTTTCTGTCACGCCGCAAACGCCGGCCAAACAGCTAGCATCACAACCGGTGACAAAACATCTCGTCGGGGAGCTAGGGCTCAAACCAGATGCCTTGGGTGGCATGATCCCACCGACGAGATCCACGACCGACTCGAGCGCATCCGAAAACAAGCCCACCGAGCCAGTGATAAAATCGGCCCGCGTCTTAAGGGCAATAGTGATTACCGCCGCCGCGATGGAGAGTCAGGCGAAGCGGGTGAGTGAGGAACGTGTCTCGGACATGACCCCAGCAGGATGCGTATTCGACGGCGATTGCCCAGCGCGAAATCACGCCGACATCTCCGTAGCCACCGACGGGCGGAGATGAACTGGAATCAAACTCCCAATCCGCCTCCTCACGTCGGCTGCTACTTTTCTAACAAGCGCTTGCACCTCAAACTTCGGTCGTGAGTCAGTTTGACTTTGGCTGGAGCGCCGAGCTGAAGATTCGTGAGCCATGCTTTCCCGGCTTGTTCCTGCCGGATTCTTTGTTACCGTTCCCGGCCTTTGTGAGCATTACGGAAGAAATTCAACGGCGCCGCACGTTCGCCATCATCTCGCATCCGGACGCGGGGAAAACCACGTTGACGGAAAAGCTGCTGCTGTACGGTGGCGCGGTGCAACTCGCCGGCTCTGTCACCGCCCGCAAAAACCAGCGCGCCACCACATCCGACTGGATGGAGTTGGAAAAGAAGCGCGGCATTTCGATCAGCTCGACGGTGTTGCAGTTCGATTACAACGGCTATCGCCTCAACCTGCTCGACACGCCCGGTCACAAGGATTTTTCCGAAGACACCTATCGCGTCCTCACCGCCGTGGATGCGGTGGTGATGGTGATTGATTCGGCCAAGGGTATCGAACCGCAGACGCGCAAATTATTCGAGGTCTGCCGCCAGCGCGGCGTGCCGATCTTCACGTTCATGAACAAGTGTGATCGGCCGATGAAAAATCCATTGGAGCTGATTGACGAACTGGAGCGCGTGCTGGGTATCGGCGCGTTTCCCGTGAACTGGCCGATCGGCAACGGCCCCGAATTTCAAGGCATCTACGACCGGCAGACGAAAATGATGCACACGTTTGAGCGTGTGGTGGGTGGCAAGTATCGCGCGCCGGTTTCCGTCGGCGGATTGCACGACCCGGAAGTGCGCGGCAATTTGAGTGACGCCGACTTCAACAAGACGCTCGAAGAATTGGAAATGCTCGAACTCGCCGGGGAATCGTTTGCTGTGGCTGCCGTGCTCGCGGGCAAAACCACCCCGGTCTTCTTCGGCAGCGGCGTGAACAACTTCGGCGTGCAGCTTTTACTCGATGGTTTCCTGAAACATTCGCCGGCCCCGAAGTCGCGGGTGATGGGCGGCATCGAGATTGCGCCGGAGAACCCCGCGTTCTCCGGTTTCATCTTTAAGATTCAGGCGAACATGGACCCGAAACATCGCGACCGCATCGCGTTTATCCGCGTGTGTTCCGGCAAGTTCGAGCGCGATATGACCGTGCATCACTCGCGTTCCGAGAAAAAGGTGCGCCTCTCCAGCTCGCACAAACTGTTCGGCAACGAACGCGAGACGGTGGACGAAGCGTATCCCGGCGATGTCATCGGTCTCGTCGGTCACGACGGCTTTGGCATCGGCGACACGCTCACAACTGACTCAAAAATTCTCTATAAGGAAATCCCGCGCTTCACCCCCGAAGCCTTCGCGCATCTGCACAATCCCAACACGGCCAAGTTCAAACAATTCCGGCAGGGCTTGGATCAACTTTTGCAGGAAGGCGTCATCCAGGCGCTTTACCTGCGGAACTCCTCGGTGAAAACGCCGCTGCTTGCTGCCGTCGGCCCGTTGCAATTCGAAGTTGTGCAATTCCGCCTCGAAAGCGAATACGGCGCTGAGTCGCGCCTCGAATCGGCCCCGTGGACCGTTGTCCGCTGGTTGCCGACGGACATGAAGGAAGACGACCTCGACGCCATCTCTTTGCCTACCGGCGCAAAGTTCGCCTACGACCTTGGCAAGAATCCCGTCGTCCTGTTCACCAACGATTGGTCAGCGGAGTATTTCGCCAAGACCAACGAGCGTGTTCCGCTCTCGGCGTTGCCAGTTCAGACGGCCAGGGAATAGCGCCCGGGTTTGAGCCCCTGTTTGGTGGCCCAATTTCATCATTTTTGAAAACTTCCCGGCAATCATTTTGTCCGGAAACTGTGCTTGCGCTCCGTCGGGTAATCATTATTCTCCACCCTGCCTGAAAGCCGCGTGTGCGGACGTTCGTTGAGGCTGAGAAACAACAGTTAACAAGCAACCTAACCTCAGCGCCGAAGTCATTCGGTGTTGGCCCCGCAAGATCGGGGTAAACCTCCGTTGCCCCGCAACGTCGGTCGTTAGGCAATGGAGCTTCGCCGGGGGCTTTTCGCCCCGACCTAGCCCCACCGTTCAGTTCACAGGAAAATTATGCTTACGATGGAAGAAGCCCTGAAGCAAAGCACCGCCCCCATCCGCTTTGCCGCCAATGAAATAGTCAAAGGTACCGTTATCGAAGTCCGCAACAAGGAAGTGCTCGTGGACATCGGTTACAAAAGTGAAGGGGTCGTCCCCGGCAACGAGTTCGATGACATCAAAACCGTCAAGATCGGCGACGTCGTGGACGTCCTGATCGAGAAGCTCGAAGACAAGGAAGGCATGGTCATTCTCTCCAAGGAGAAGGCCGAGTTCCAGCAGAACTGGGACAAGATTCTTACAATTTGCAACGAAGGCGGCCGCATCTCCGGCCGGGTCAAGTCCATCGTCAAGGGCGGTCTGGTTGTCAACATCGGCGTCGAGGCCTTTTTGCCCGCGTCGCAGATTGACGTCATCACGCCCAAGAACCTCGCGCAGTTCGTGGGCAACACCTACGATTTCAAGGTCGTCAAAATCAACCAGGAGCGGCAGAACATCGTTCTCTCCCGTCGCGAACTCATCGAGGCCGAACGATCCGAACGCCGCCAGAAATTGCTGGCCGACATGGTGCCGGGCGATATTCGCAAGGGCACGGTCAAGAACCTCACCGACTTCGGCGCGTTCATTGACCTCAACGGCATTGACGGCTTGCTGCACATCACCGACATGAGCTGGGGCCGCATCGGCCATCCGTCGGAAGTGCTCAAGGTTGGGCAGGATATTGACGTGGTGGTCCTCGATGTGAACAAGGATAAGGAACGCGTCAGCCTCGGCCTCAAACAGAAGATGGAGAATCCCTGGGCCAGCATCGAAGGCAAATTCCCCGTGGGCACGAAGGTCAAGGGCAAGATCGTCAACCTCGTTCCGTACGGCGCGTTTGTGGAACTCGAACCCGGCGTCGAAGGCCTCATCCATGTCACCGAATTGTCCTGGACCAAACGCATCGCCAAACCGGGCGACGTGCTCACGGCCGGTCAGGAAATCGAAGCCATCGTGCTCGGCATCAACCGGGACGAACAGAAAATCAGCCTCGGCATTCGCCAGCTCGAAACCAACCCGTGGGACAGCGCCGAATCGAAATACGCTCCGGGCGCTCACGTCAAAGGCAAGATTCGTAACCTCACCAGCTACGGCGCCTTCATCGAACTGGAGGAAGGTTTGGACGGCATGATCCACGTCTCGGATATTTCCTGGACGCGCAAAATCAATCACCCGAGCGAAGTGTTCAAGAAGGGCGACGAAGTCGAAGCCCAGGTGCTCGAAGTGGACAAGGCCAACCAACGCATCGCCTTAGGCATTAAACAGCTCTCCACCGATCCGTGGTCGAACATTGACCAGTTCTACAAAGTGGGCGACCTCGTCTCCGGTCAGGTCACCAAGCTCGCCAGCTTCGGTGCGTTTGTCGGGCTGCAACATGAGATTGACGGCCTCGTCCACATCTCGCAGATCAGCGAAGAGCGCGTGGAAAAAATCAAGAACGTGCTCAAGGCCGGCCAGGAAGTCACGGCCCGCGTCATCAAGATTGACCGGAGCGACCGCCGCATTGGTCTCTCGATCAAGGCCGCGAACTACTCGACCGAGCAGCTCAAGGCCGAGCAGGCTGTCCTCGACTCGCTCAAGCCGGGCGAAGACCTCGTGGCGCTGCAACACGCCTTCGATGCCGCTGACGAAGCGGTGAAGGAATAAGTTGTCGGATAAAATTCAGAACGGCGGGCTGGCAACAGCCCGCCGTTTTTATTTGGCCGGGATGCGATGCAGCGGTCTCGTCAATGCCGCTCGCAGTCAACGACGGGGTTCGGACCTATTCGCCAATGATTTTCACGAGCACGCGCTTGCGGCGGCGACCGTCGAATTCGCCGTAGAAAATTTGTTCCCACGGACCGAGATCGAGTTTGCCCTTGGTGATGGCCACGACAACTTCGCGCCCCATGAGCTGGCGTTTCATATGGGCATCGGCGTTGTCCTCACCAGTGCGGTTGTGCTGGTATTGCGACGTCGGCGCGTGCGGCGCGAATTTCTCCAGTCAGACATCGTAGTCGTGCAGTAATCCGTCCTCGGCGTCGTTGATATAGACGCTGGCGGTGATGTGCATGGCGTTGACGAGGCAAAGCCCTTCCTGCACGCCGCTCTGGCGACAAGTTGGGCGACGGTGTCAGTGATGTTGAGGTAATCCCGCCGCTGCGGCGTCTCGAACCAGAGGTGTTCGGTGAGATGTTTCATGGCCGGCGCGATTTAACTTTCACCCGCCTGTTTCAGCGCGGCAGCCTGCACCGGCAGGCTCAACCAGAAGGTGGTTCTCGTGGCAAGCAACGCGAGCAACGGGCGTAAGGCGGGAATTTTCCCCTCCGCCTTGGCGCGCAATAAAACGCCGAGCGTCCCGGTGTAGGCAATGCCCAAAGCCGATGCCGCCCGGCGGCCTTGGGCATCGTCCACCAGCAGCAACGAACCGGGCAATTCCAACGCCAGCGCCAACGCTTCGGTTTCACCTGGTTGCAAATTGTAGGGCAGGGCCAGGACTCTTCCCAAATCGCGGGGCGATTGCACCACAAGCCAGCCTGACGCTTTTGCCCGGTGGACTTCTTGCACGCCGAAGGCTTTGGGCGTGTGGGTGGTTTCATGCCACACTTCCGGCGGGATGTGGATGGTGGAATAAAACTCGCGCAGCAGGGAAAACTGTTCGCCGGCCGCCAGCGTGATGAGCACCGAGGAATCAACGACGACCGCCGGCATAAGCGATGTCGTGTTCCAGATCGGCCAGGGAGTAAGGCATGGGGACGCGACGTTGCCGGAGGATGTCCGTGAACTCTTGCGCGCTGATGCCCGCAATGCCGGCCGCCCGGCTCACGGGCAAACTGCCCGCGCGATACAAGGCAACGGCCAGCTCGAGATGCAACTCCGCTTCCGCCGCCTGCGGCTGGGTTTCCAACCGCCGGGCAAAGTCGTCCGCGATTTCCAGAGTCACGCTCATGGCCGCACTCTAGTCCGGCGACAGAAACGAATCAAGCAACGGGTTTAGGCGGCGGACGTGTCGGCGGCGTTGAGATAATCCCGCCGATGCGGCGTCTCGAACCAGAGTTATGCGGTGAGACTGCATAGTGACCTGTCAACGCGCGGCTCAACCGCCGGTTTAGGCACTCGTCAATCAGGATGCGCATGGCTCAAACCGTTTCCAGCATCTTGAGCTTGGCTGCCTCGATGACCGTGATGACTTGGGCCCGTTTTACGGAAGGAAACCCATCCAGAAAATCCTCGATGGATTCGCCGTCTTCGAGGTAATCAATCAGGTTTTGCAGCGGAACGCGAGTCCCGACGAAGACAGGAGTGCCACCCATGATTTCAGGATCGGAATGAACCACGCCCTTCAAATCTGACAGCTTCTTCATACTGGGATGATACCATTTGTTTGCCGGGCGTGCCTACAACATTTCCACTGGTATCCCCGGCGACGTTGATATAAAGGTTGGCGATAATGCGCATAGCGTTCGCAAAGGGTAATAGATTACTACCGCTTTCAACTCACTGCCTGACGCGCAGCGGATTTGATTTGGGGATTTATCGCTGCTCACTTTTTTCGGGGACTTGGGCCAAGGATTTGACGCAAAGTCGCTGTAGTTTCAAATTTATCCCCGTCACGTTCTAGTGTGAGATTTAATTTCATTCCGGCGGGCAAGTAGAATTGGCTCCGCCAGTCAGCACTCCAACCGGTGACCGCGATCTTGCCCACACTCAAAAGAATATCACCATCACGGACTCCGGCGTCGTAGGCTGGACCACCTTTCACAACTTGTGCAACGGCCTGTTTCGAATGCCCAACCGTAGGAACAAAAATGGCGCCCAGCCGGTTATGGCGATAATCAGGTGGCTTGTTAGATCTGGGTTTCAAATACGCCAAACCATTCTGGCCATCCACGATAATATCCAGACGCTTTAGTGCCGCCAGCCCAAGGGTGCCCTCGTATTGTGCGCCCCAGTGCGCTGCACCAGCCGGCCCTGTTCGCATGATGGGCACATTTGTCAGGACTATCGAACCAATAGCAATTTTATCGGCCCACGACAGTTGAGTGACAAAAAAGCCGTCGGAAGGCGAGTACGCAGTATCGAGGGTTATGGGAGCGTTAGGGTGCGAATTTCTCCAGCGCGTCCATTCTTTCTCAGGCAGCTCAAGCCCAAAGTCAGATCCGGTATCAATGCGCAGGACGCCGTTGGTGCGGTCGTCATGAGGGATTTGCAATTCCAGCACACCGAAATTGGTAAGCGGAAGCATAGAAAGCTGAGGCCATTGAGTGCTTTGTTTTGGGACCGCGGCAAGGGGTGTGACTTTTCCCACAACTGCATCAATCCGTAATATATTTGGGCTAAGAGTCCACCAGCCGATCACGCCATCAAAATCTATATACGTACTTAGATATGCAGGTGCGTCTAGAACTAGAAAACTTGTCGTGCAGACAGCAAAGTCATCAATCGCCAGAGCGCAATCTTCGGTGTCGCCGGCCAGAACGCCAGGACGATACTCGTTCGTCGGAGCGGGAATAAACTTCAACCCCAATTTCTTTACAGTTTGCGGGGTAAGAACATTTGCACCAGAACCGGAATCAAAACAAAGGCGCAGGGACTGGTTGTTGATTTTGGCATTCAGCCAAATGCGTTCTTCTGCGTTGGCCGAAGCCGCCACCCCGGTGATCAGAATTGCAAAGCATGTGCAACAAAATCGGAATGGTTTCATATTGGGTGGCATGATCAGCCTAACTTGACCGGCCCAAGGAACTCATCTGCCCCTACCACTGTGCAAGGCAGAAACAGTAGAACGGCCCAGTTGTGTAGAAACGATTTCATGCTAACGCCTAAAAGATATTGGGCAGCGAAATCGCGGGACAGGGCGAACCTCTCTCTATTTGCCCAGCAACTCGGCCACGAGCGCCTTTTCTTCCTTTAGTTCGTTCTCGGTGATGGCAATCTTGCTCCGGCTGAATTCGTTGAGCGGCACGCCCTGGACAATTTCCCATGATTTGCCGGTGCTGCGGATCGGGTAGCTGAAGATCAACCCCTTCTCGATGCCGTAGCTGCCGTCGGTGCAAACGGCAACGCTGTTCCAATCGCCGGCCGGCGTGGGGTTGACGAGTGAGCGGACGGTATCAATCGCCGCATTGGCGGCGCTGGCCGCACTCGAGGCGCCGCGGGCCTTGATGATGGCCGCGCCGCGTTGCTGCACGATCGAGATAAAATCCTTCTCCAGCCATTCATTGTGTTTGATGACGTCGGTGAGGGGCCGGGTCGCGATCTTGGCGTTATAGAAATCCGGATACATCGTGGCGCTGTGATTGCCCCAGATGGCAAGATTGGTCACGGCGGTGATGTCCACGCTCGCCTTTTTGGCGATCTGCGTCTTGGCGCGATTCTCATCCAGGCGCGTCATGGCAAAGAACCGGTCACGCGGCACATTGGGCGCATTGTTCATGCAGATCAACGCATTGGTATTGCAGGGATTGCCGACGACCAGCACGCGGACATCGCTGGCGGCGTTTTTTTGGATCGCTTTGCCCTGGCCAACGAAAATTTTACCGTTTGCGCCGAGCAAATCCTTGCGTTCCATACCCGCCTTGCGCGGCGCGGCGCCGACGAGCAGGCACCAGTTCACATCCTTGAAGCCCTCATCGAGGTTGCCGGTCGGCACGATGCCTTTGAGCAGCGGGAACGCGCAGTCCTCGATTTCCATCACCGTGCCTTTGAGCTTTTCGAGAATCTCCGGCACGTCCACTTCAATGAGGTGGAGGATCACGGGCTGGTTCGGCCCGAACACTTCGCCGGTGGCGATGCGGAAGAGGAGGGAATAACCGATCTGGCCGGCAGCGCCGGTGATCGCGACGCGGATTGGATTTGCGCTCATAAATTCTGTTTCAATTGCCGGGCTCAAGTATAAGTTGCCGCCCCCGGCGCGCAAGTGTGGAGACGGGGTGGCGAGAAGGATGCGCGGTTTCGGGAGGCAGGATTTGAGTGAGAGCTGCAGCTTGGTGGGGCGAGGCTACTGACGAGCCGGTTCGCGAGGACGCGCGCCCCACCAAAATTGGCGAACTGGTCTCGAAAATCTTCTCCCCCCCGGCCTCAAAGTCGCGCCAGCTGATGCAGTTTGGCGCGCAGGGCAGGTTGCTTCAGAAGGCATTGGACCAGTGGTTGCGGATTGGTCCGGGCAGAAGCCAGAACCA